>NZ_JAHUBR010000003.1 GCF_025376885.1 Pseudoruegeria sp. SHC-113 | reverse complement strand
CGAACCTTCGCACATCTCATCCAGGAGGCTAATCCCGGATGAACTCATCTGTCTGATGCGTGCTCCAGTACCAAAAGATACCAGAAACCACATACAAGACAGTGAAGCTGTTAAATCTCATAATCGAACCCCCGTAAGAGCCCTAGAGACCAGATATGCAAAACGTCGATCCGTCGATACAGACCAAACCGCCCACATATCTCTTCAAGTCATCATCAATGTCAAAGAGCAAACCTAGCTCGGACCAAAAACAACCCAGATGCGCCCTAACTTGGTGCGGCGCGTCCAGCCTGCTTCTTCTCTGTGCTCGGCCACCTCGTTAACCGCTCGTCTGCGGCCCGTCTGATGTCCCGTCGTGCGCCTCAGCGCCGCCGGTGAGGGGCTATTTACGGATGGGGGCGGAGAGTCGCAAGGGGCAAAACGACAAAAATGTAAAAAAGGGCGATTTTTTTTGCCCGCCCCTGCCGGGAGTGCCTGTCTGAAGGGCGAAAGAGGTAACGGAAGACGCTGGAAGGCCGGGTTTTCCCCGAAACCGGCCTCAGCGGACAGGAATCAGCGTAGGGGCATCAGGCGGTAGAACCAGCTTGCCGGGAGGAATCGCCCGAGTCGGAACACCAGCGAAAAGGCGAAGGGGAAGCTTGTCTGGAACCGGCCGCTCTTCAGCGCGCCCATCACGTGGCCAGCGGCTTCCTCCGGGCTCATCAGGCCGGGCATGTTGAAGCTGTTCTTATCCGTCAGGCGGGTGCGGATGAAACCGGGGTGCACAAGCTGCACGGAGACGCCCGTGCCGCGGAGATCCGCATAGAGCGTTTCACCGAAGCTCATGAGCGCGGCCTTGCTGCCGCTGTAGCCCACCGCACCCGGCAGCCCCCGGAAGCCCGCGAGCGAGCCCACCAGAACGATCCGCCCGGACTTGCGGGCCAGCATGGCCGGCAGAATGCCGTGCACCGTGCGCAGCGCGCCATTGTAGTTGACCTCCATGATCTGCTCGGCCTTCTGCAGATCGAACGCGCGGCCGTTCATGGGATCGTAAGCTCCGGCGCAGTAGATGATGGCATCGACCTCTCCGGCCGCCGCGCACGCCGCCTCCACGGACGCGGCATCGGTGACATCCATCGGCAGCGCCGCAGCATCGCCCAGCTCTGCGGCAAGGGCGGTCAGCCGCTCGGCGTTGCGGGCCGACAACACAAGGGACGCGCCTTCCGCCACCAGAGCCTCTGCCAGCGCGCGTCCCAAGCCTTCGCTCGCACCGACGATCCAATAGCGCTTGCCGGTAAAGAGATCAGGCTTGGGCATCCCGGCCCCGCATCGTGGCGATCAGTTCGGCCACCTTGATTCCGGCTTTGCGCATCTCGGATTTGTTCATGATCGCGCCGTTTTCCATTAGGTACATCCAGTCGGTGACGTCCAGCACATGGCCGCCGGCATCTTCCTTCAGACGGATGCGGTAGGTCATGCGCACGGTTGCGCCCTCCATGCGGCCATGCGCCTTGCCGATGATGTCTTCTGCCTCGGCGGTGAAGGTGCCGTCATTGCCCATGGTCAGATGCCAGGCGCGGTTCTGCACATCGCCGGAGGAATATTGGAAACGCTCGGTCAAGGTGCCGCGGCTGCCTTCCCAACTGCCCTCCATCTCGGCCACAAAGCGCGACACGGCGCGGCCCGTCGGCCCGAAGATCACGCCTTCGGACAGGATCGGGCCGCTCAGGTGCGTGCGGATGTCAAACGCCGGCGTTGTACCGATGTATTGCGCGCTCTTCTGCGCGCGGAAACTCAGGAAATAGCTGCGGGCCGCGAGGAGCGCGAGCAGCAGAAACAGTGTCAGGGCGATCATCGACATGCCAGTGCCTCTTGGTTGGGGGTGGTCATCAGGAGATCTCCTGCGCGGGCGGCGGCACGGCGCGCCGGTAAGTGGCGCCGAGCAGCTTCAGACGCAGGGCCTGACGGTAAATCAAAATGACGGTGCGCAGCGCCCCGAGGGGGCGGCGCAGCAAGAGCGCGTGGGCAAGCCCGGCGCTGGTGAGCGGTTTGGCCTTGCCCGTGAGCGTGGCCACCACGCCTTCCGCGCCGTTTTCCAGCGTGATGCGGATGGCGATCTCCTGCGCTGTGATGCGGAAGCGGAACACGTAACGCCCCGCAATCTCCTGAAAGGGGGAGACGTAGAAGATCTTCTCGGCCTCGATCACGTCAGCGGGCGTGATCGGCCGAAAGCCCGGGTTGGCGCACATATAGCAGTGCCGCCCGCCGAAGGTGTTGTTCACCTCGGCGATCACCGCGAGCAGATCCTCGCCGCGTTGGGCAAGCCAGAAGCTGACCGGGTTGAACGTATAGCCAAGGCAGCGCGGCTGGGTCAGCAGGCGCAGATCGTAAGCTTCCGGCGCGAGCCCGCGCTCGTCAAACACGCGGCGCGCCCAAGCGGCCCCCTCCCCCTTGCCACGGGCCCCGCCGTGATCGGCGTCATGCACCGAAGCGAGGTTGAAGCGGTTGCGCGAGAAGAGCGCGCCGCGCGCCGGGGCATCCGGGTCGATCATCAGGAAATCGACACCGTAGCGGAAGGCATTGGAGATGCCGCCGCGCCGGGCGTGGGTCGTGGACCCGGGAATATGCAGGGGCGCAAAGCTCATGCCGCGAGGCTCACCTGGCTGTCGAGGCGCTCGGCCACGGCCACGGCGCTGGCAAAGCCATCCTCGTGGAAGCCGTGGCGCAGGTAGGCGCCGGCAAACCACGTGTTGTTCTCGCCCTGCAGCGCCTGCACGGCGGATTGGGCACGGATGGCGGCCAGATCGAAGACCGGGTGGCGGAACACCTTCTCATCGTAGATATGGCTCTCACGCACCGGCTGGCGCGGGTTGAGCGTCACGAAGAGCGGATCGCTTTCAGGGATCTGCTGCAGGCGGTTCATCCAGTAGCTCACGCCCACGGCGCTGCCTTCATCGGTGGATTCGGCCTTATAGACCCAGCTCGACCACGCATCGCGGCGGCGGGGCATCTGCAACTCGTCGCAATGCAGGATCATGCGGTTGTCCTGATAGGTGAGCGCCCCCAGCGCGGCGCGTTCAGCGGCGGTGGGCTGCTCCAGCAGGCGCAGGGCATCGTCCGAATGGCAGGCCATGATCACCTCGTCAAAAGCCTCGGCCTCACCATTCAGTGGCTTAACGATGACGCCCGCACCGGTGCGGCGCACGCCGGCGATCGGCGTGCCTGCGCGCAGGTCCACACCAGTCGCCGCAAGCCGGGCCTCAAGGCGCTTCACATATTCGATGCTGCCGCCGTCCACAGTCCACCATTGATGCTGGTGTTTGTGGCTCAGCAGCGCGTGGTTCTTGAAGAACTGCACGAGGGTGCGCGCGGGGAAAGAGCGGATCATCTCGGGCGGGGTGGACCAGATCGCGCCGCAGATCGGCGTGAGGTAGTAGCGCTGGAACCAGTCGCCCAGTTTCAGATCGCGCATCAGATCGTCGATCGTTACGTCATCGGACAGCGCAGCCGCTTCGGCGCGCTCATTGAAGCGCAGGATATCGCGCACCATGCGCCAGAAGGCCGGGCGCGCGGCGTTGCTGCGTTGGGCCAGCAGCGAGCGCGGCGTGCGCAGGCCGTATTCAATGCGGCCATTGTCGATGGAGGCCCCGAAGCTCATGTCACTCTTGATCACCGGCACGTCCAGATCGGCAAACATCGCCGTCAGATGCGGGTAGGTGGGATAGTTGAACACGATGAAGCCCGTATCCACCGGCTGATCGCCGTTCTTGCCCGCCACAACGGTGCGCGCATGGCCACCAAGGCGCGGCGCGGCTTCAAACAGCGTCACCTGATGGCGCGGGGCGAGCAGGTAGGCGGCGGCGAGGCCGGAGATCCCGCCCCCAACGATTGCAATACGTTTGAGGGGGGTTATGGGGGCATCGAATGACATGGGCAGTCCTGTGTTGTTTTGCAGAAGTTACGGCTCTGCAGGGCCACTGGATCACAGGAGGCTTAAAAACTCTGCCTTACGCAACGGCCACTAAAACTTTTTGACCTTTCCGGTGATCCGCTTGGCACTAGCTTGCGTAATGTGTGTATGGTTGCCCTGAGCGAAGATCTGAAAACGCATACGGGCCCGCTTTCGCGGGCTGCGCGGCGTTCTTCGGAGATACCGGCAGGGGGCAGCACACTGACAGACCGCGGCACCGAAGCGCATGACTTCAGCGAGCAGACCGTATGGATGCTCGCCGTGCGTGACAAACGCGATCGGGCGGCCTTTGGCTGCCTGTTCGATTTCTATGCGCCGCGTCTGAAAGCGATGGTCCTGCGCAGCGGGATCAGCGGCAACCACGCCGAGGACATCGTCCAGGACGTGTTGCTGACGGTCTGGAACAAGGCCGCCCAGTTCGATCCGCAGCGCGCAGGCGTTTCGGGCTGGATCTACCAGATTGCGCGCAACCGCCAGATCGACATGGCACGGAAATACAACCGCCCGGTTCCCGAGGAACTGAAGACAGAGGACCGGAGCGAGGACGACGCGGGGCAAGTGCTTGCCCTTGAACAGGAAACGGAGAAGCTGAAGCGAGCCCTGCAGGCGCTGCCGCCCGAACAGCGGGAGATGGTGGAGAAGGCCTACCTGGGTGAGCTGACCCATACGGACATCCGGGATGTGACGGGCCTTCCGCTCGGCACCATCAAATCCCGCATCCGTCTGGGGCTGGATCGGCTTCGTAACGAGTTGAAAGACCTACGCTAGACAATGTTCGACGTGAAGCATCATATCGCCGACGATCTGATGGCGGCCTATGCAGCAGGCTCCCTGCCGCACCCCTATGCTTTGGTGGTGGCCAGCCAGATCTCGATGAACGACGAAGCACGCGCCCGCTACGAGGCACAGCTTGCCGTGGGCGGCTCCGTGCTGGACGGGCTCGGTAGCTCCGAGATCAGCGGCGATTTCAAATCCCGGCTGATGGATATGCTGGACGATGCGCCGGCAGAGCCGATCCGCGCGCCGCGCCGCCCGCAGGGCGTGTTCCCCGCGCCGCTGATGGAGGCGATGAACGGCCGCCAGCCGAAATGGAAATCCCTCGGCTTCGGTGTGAAGCAATCCATCATCTACGCGGGTGAGGACGGCAGCACCCGGCTTCTGTATATCCCGGCTGGTCAGGCCGTGCCCGAGCATGGCCACAACGGCCTTGAAATGACGCTTGTGCTGCAAGGCGCCTTCTCGGATGAAGGCGGTCGCTACGGTGTGGGGGACGTGGAAGTGACCGACGAGGACGTGGATCACGTGCCCGTCGCCGAAGAGGGCCTGCCCTGCATCTGTGTTGCGGCCACCAATGCGCCCCTGCGGTTCAAAGGGTTCCTGCCCCGCATGCTGCAGCCGGTGTTCGGCATCTGACAGCCGCTAAACCTGAAAAATCGAGACGCGCCGCGCAGCCCCTGCCGGCGCGTTTTGCGTTTTAGCTCTCCGCTGCGTCCGCCTGCGCTTCGCCGCTGTCTTCCACGCCTTCGCTGTCGGCATAGCCCACCACATCGGCCAGCGTCGTCCAGATCGCCACGAAGAGCCCAGCGAGAACCGGGCCAAGCACAAGGCCCACCGCGCCGAACATCACGAGCCCGCCCAGAGTGCTGACGAGGATCAGGATGTCGTGCATCTTCGCATCCCGCCCCACGAGCGTCGGGCGCAGGATGTTGTCCACCGTTCCCACCACGGCCGCGCCCCAGATGCCAAGCCCCACGGCCGCGCCGGTAGAGCCGATGGCCAGCAGGTAAATGACGCCGAAGAAGATGATCAGCGTGGGCCCGATGCCCGGCACCACCGAGAACACCGCCATCACCACCGCCCAGAAAGCCGCGCCCTCGATCCCGACCATCCAGAAGCCGAAACCGCCCAGCG
Organism: Pseudoruegeria sp. SHC-113; assembly: GCF_025376885.1. Taxonomy (NCBI): domain Bacteria; kingdom Pseudomonadati; phylum Pseudomonadota; class Alphaproteobacteria; order Rhodobacterales; family Roseobacteraceae; genus Pseudoruegeria; species Pseudoruegeria sp. SHC-113. Next base: position 244,069 of record NZ_JAHUBR010000003.1, on the reverse strand, counting down.
CCCCCTGCACCACGCCGATCAGCAGCGTGCCTTTCACCGTGGCCCGGCTCACCGACACAACCCGCTCCCACAGGAGCGCCTGCACATCCGGGCGCAGGCCGGTGTAGGAGAGCACGACGCGGGCGATGGGCGTTTTCATCTGCAGGAAGAAGAACATCGAGTAGAGATAGATGAAGCCAGCAAGCGCGAAACTCGCGGTGCTGCGCGTCAGCGAGGAGATGGTGGAGACAAGAAAGCCCGTCACCTCCGAGGCAATCGTCGCAGCTGCGGCGCGCAGGCGGGGCAGCAGCTCGTCCAGCGTATCGGGCGCGGTGACCCATTCGGGCAGCCATTCCGGCAACAGATCAGAGATCGTCAGCGCGTCCGGGTCGGCGGCCACGTTGTTGAGGATCCGCACCACAGAGCCCGCCACCCCAGCGGCCTGTTGCGAGGCCATGGCGATGATGCCCAGAAGCGGCAGCAGGATCAGGGCGGCCACGATGATCATCGTCAGGGTGCTGGCAATGACCCGATGCCCGCGCAGAAGCTTCTCGATCCGGTCAAACAGCGGCGCAGCCAGCGCGGCGCTGATGGCGGCCATGATCAAGGCGATCAGGAAGGGGCGCACCATGTTCAGAAAGCCCATGGTGATGAGCAAGGCAATCACGATCAGCGCCATCCAGCGCAACGCACTGACCGTTTGCGGATACTGCGCCTGAACGTCTTGCGCCGAGGTCGGCCTGCCTGCCATCTGCCTACACCGTTTCTGCCGTTTCTGCTTGACCGGCAGGCTAGCGTATCGCCGCGCGCAAGGCTTGCCTTTTTTGGCCCCTCAAAAGGCGCGCGGCGGCGAAAGCGATCAGGCGTTGAACAGGAAGTGGATCACGTCGCCGTCGGCCACGGTATAGGTCTTGCCTTCCGCGCGCATCTTGCCGGCGTCCTTGGCAGGCTGTTCGCCGCCAAGCGTCACATAATCATTATAGGCAATCGTCTCGGCCCGGATGAACCCGCGCTCGAAATCGCCGTGGATCACGCCTGCGGCCTGCGGAGCCAGCGCACCCTTGCGGATCGTCCAGGCGCGGGCCTCTTTCGGGCCGACGGTGAAATAGGTCTGCAGGTTCAGAAGCTGGTAGCCCGCGCGGATCAGCCGGTCGAGCCCAGCTTCCTCCAGCCCCATCTCGGAGAGGAACATCTCGGCCTCTTCCGCATCGAGCTGGCTGATCTCTTCCTCGATCTGGGCGGAGATGATTACATGGGCCGCGCCCTGCTCTTCTGCCATAGCCTTCACCTTGGCGGAGAATTCGTTGCCCTCAGCAGCGGAACCCTCATCCACGTTGCAGACGTAGAGGATCGGCTTGGTGGTGAGCAGCTGCAGGTTTTTCCACGCCTTGGCGTCCTCGGCGTCCACCTCCACAGTACGGGCCGGGCGGCCCTCTTCCAGCGCGGCCATGGCTGCCTTCAGCAGGCGCTCCTGCTGCACGGCTTCCTTGTCGCCGCCACGCACCTTACGGGTGATGTTCTGCAGGCGCTTCTCGATGCTCTCCATATCGGCCAGCATCAGCTCGGTTTCAATCGTCTCGGCATCGGCCACAGGATCAACACGGCCGTCCACATGGGTCACGTCGCCATCTTCAAAGCAGCGCAGCACATGGGCGATGGCGTCGGTTTCGCGGATGTTGGCCAGGAACTGGTTGCCGAGCCCTTCGCCCTTGGAGGCGCCCTTCACGAGGCCCGCGATGTCCACGAAGGTCATCCGCGCCGGGATGATCTGCTTGGAGCCCGCGATCCCGGCCAGCGTGTCCAGCCGCGCGTCGGGCACGGCGACGTCGCCCACGTTGGGCTCGATGGTGCAGAAGGGGAAGTTCGCGGCCTGCGCGGCGGCGGTTCTGGTCAGCGCATTGAAGAGCGTGGATTTGCCGACGTTCGGCAAGCCGACGATACCCATCTTGAAGCCCATGGCCCTTGTCCTTCCGATCGCGTTTGAAAACTCGCAGGCCTCATAGGCCCTGCGCGGCTGCGGGGCAAGGGGCCTTGTGGTAGACTGCCCGGCAGAGAGGAGCCCGCCATGACCCCCACCCCCTACCTCACGTTTCAAGGAAATTGCGCCGAGGCGCTGGCCTTCTATGCCGATGTCTTCGGCGGCACGATCGATATGATGTCCAAGGCCAGCGAGATGCCCGACGCCATGCCCGGCCCGCTGCCACCGGAGAAAGCCGACTGGATCATGCACGGCAGCATCGCCTTTGACGGCGGCGCGCTTTTCGCCAGCGACGACATCATGGGCGGCACGCCCCCGATGCAGGGCGCGTCGATCCACATGGATTTCGCCACGGCGGCGGAAGGGGCCACGGCCTTTGAGCGGCTGGCGGAGGGCGGCGAGGTGCAGATGCCCTATCAGGCCACCTTCTGGACGCCGGGTTTCGGCACCCTGCGCGATCGTTTCGGCATCAACTGGATGATCAGCACCACCGAGCCACTGCCCGACGCCTGACACAGCTTGCGTGTTTTCGGCTTGCCCCATTGCTTTTCCGGCAAAACTTTTGCACATCGGATCGTGCTCTGACCGAAGGACGCCCAATGACACGTATCGACGCCAAATTTGCCGAACTCGCCACCGCCGGAAAGAAAGCCTTCGTGGCTTACGTCATGGCCGGTGACCCCGATTACGAGACCTCGCTTGAGGTCGTGAAAGGGCTGCCCGGTGCCGGTGTCGACGTGATCGAACTGGGCGTGCCCTTCACCGATCCGATGGCCGATGGCCCCACGATCCAGCTCGCCGGGCAGCGTGCGCTGGAAGGTGGCATGACGCTGCAGAAGACGCTCGATCTGGCCACCGAGTTCCGCAAGGAAGATCAGACGACGCCGATCGTGATGATGGGCTACTACAACCCGATCTACAACCGCGGCGTCGCCCGCTTCCTTGAGGACGCGAAAGCCGCCGGCATCGACGGGCTGATCGTGGTGGACCTCCCGCCGGAAGAGGATTTCGAGCTCTGCATCCCCGCTCAGGCTGCCGGGCTGAACTTCATCCGCCTCGCCACCCCCACAACCGATGACCGCCGCCTGCCCAAGGTGCTGCAGAACACCTCGGGCTTTGTTTATTACGTCTCGATCACCGGCATCACCGGCTCGGCCGAAGCGCAAGCGGGCGACGTTGGCCCCGAAGTGGCCCGCATCAAGGCCGCCGCCAACCTGCCCGTGATCGTCGGCTTCGGCGTCAACACGCCCGAGAAGGCCGAAGCGATTGCCAGCGTGGCCGATGGCACCGTTGTCGGCTCCGCCATCGTCAAGCTGATCGGCGAAGGCAAACCGCCCGCCGAGGTGCTGGCCTTCGTCAAGACGCTCGCTGACGGCGCACACCGCGCCTGAAGCGGCGCGCCCACACGAAATCCTGCCGCGCCCGGCATCCGGCACTTTTCTTCCGGCGCGGCACCCCCTAGCGTTGCGGCACTTCTGATTTCTGGATTGCCGCAATGCCTTCTCCCACGAATTTCGTTCTTCTCAGCAATGCCCGCTCGGGCACGACCCTTGTCACGAGCACCCTGAACTCCCATCCGCAGATTTGCTGCCACGGGGAGATCTTCCACCCCAAACCCAAATTCCACTTCCGCGAGATCTGGGCCGATCACAATGATCCCGCCGATTATGCTGATCGCCCGCTCGCGCTTGCCCGTGCCGTGCTGGAGGATCCCCGAACAGCAGAGGCCTATCCGATCATTGGCTTCAAGATGTGGAAGGCACAGGCCCCCGGCGCCTGCAAGGCGCTTTGCGGCGATCCCTCCGTGCGCAAGATCATTCTCGAGCGCAAGAACAAGCTGGCGACCTATTCTTCCGGCATGCTCGCTAAGCAGACGGGTGTCTGGAATGTGCCAAGCGACAAGAAGAACCTCGATCTTGCGCCTGAGAAGCTGCCATTCAACGGCGATCGCTTCCGCAAATATGTGGAAACCCAGCGCAGCGTCTTCGACTTCTACGACAGCCACGTGGCAGGGGACGTGTACCGCCTCGCCTATCAGGAGGTGAATGCGAAGGCGTTTGCCGATCTTCTGGCCTTCCTCGGGGCCCCGGCGGCGGAACTGGAAGTCGGCAAGAAGAAGCTGCACCCCTCCGACATCCTCGGACGCTACGCCGAAGAGCGCCACGACGAGATCCGGCGCACCCTCGATGCGCTCGGCCACCCGGAATGGATCACCGAAGAGATGGCCGCCTGAGAGAAGGCCCCCTGAGCCGCATCACGCTCCCTCTCCCCGGCCCGACAGGCTCCGCCCCCACGCGGAGCCTTTTTTCTTGCGCGAATACCTCCGTATTGGTAACAAGTTTTTACCAATATAGCCTGCAGGACAGCCGCCATGCCCGTCATCACCGAAATCGAAGACCTCCGCCGCATCTACAAACGGCGCGTGCCGAAGATGTTCTACGATTATGCCGAGACGGGAAGCTGGACCCAGCAGACCTTCCGCGAGAACACCACCGATTTCGCCCAGATCCGCCTGCGCCAGCGCATCGCCAAGGACATGGCCGGGCGCACGACGAAGCGGAAGATGCTGGGCGAAGAATGGGCGATGCCGGTGGCGCTGGCCCCAGTGGGGCTCTGCGGCATGCAGCACGCCGACGGCGAGATCAAGGCCGCCCGTGCAGCCGAGAAATTTGGCGTGCCCTTCACGCTTTCCACCATGTCGATCTGCTCAATCGAGGATGTGGCCGAGCACACCGACAAGCCCTTCTGGTTTCAAGTCTACACCCTGAAAGACGATGATTTCATGCGCCGCCTCATTGGCCGCGCTAAGGATGCGAAGTGCTCCGCGCTGGTGATCACGGTGGATCTTCAGGTCATGGGCCAGCGCCACAAGGATCTGAAGAACGGCCTCTCTGCCCCGCCCAAACCGACCCCGGCCGCCATTTTCGACACCGCTTTCCGCTGGCGGTGGGCGCTTGGCATGGCGCAAACGAAGCGGCGCTTCTTCGGCAATATCGTCGGCCACGCCAAAGGCGTGTCGGACGCCAGCTCGCTGTCGTCCTGGACGGCGGAGGCCTTTGATCAGTCGCTCGACTGGGCGCGGATCAAGGAGCTGCGCGACATGTGGGATGGCCCGGTGATCCTCAAAGGGATTCTGGACGTGGAAGACGCCAAACAGGCGCTAAACGTGGGCGCGGATGCCATCGTCGTCTCCAACCACGGCGGCCGCCAGTTGGACGGCGCGCTTTCCTCCATCCGCATGCTGCCTGCGATCATGGATGCGGTGGGCGACAAGATGGAAGTCCATTTCGACAGCGGCATCCGCTCCGGTCAGGACGTGCTGAAAGCCTGCGCTCTTGGTGCGACGGGCACGATGATCGGACGCGCCTTCGTCTACGGGCTTGGCGCGATGGGCGAAGAGGGGGTGAGCACCGCGCTCAAGGTGATCCACAAGGAGCTCGACACCTCCATGGCGCTCTGCGGCAAGCGCGACATCAACGATGTGGACCGCGATATCCTTCTGGTGCCGGAAGGCTTTGAAGGGCGTTGGATGTGAAGCGCTGAGCGCCTGATCGGGCGGGTGCGGAACGCGCCCGCCCCGTTGCGAAAAGCACGCCTCCGGCGTGACGGGCGGTCAGGCGCGTGCCTGTTTCCAGCGAAACAGGCGTTACAAACTTCTGGGTGAGCGCTCAGGCCCCGTCCCGCGTCGGGAACTGGCCCAGCTTCCAGATCGCCGGCAGGATCAGCGCGACGATCGCGGCGGCGAACAGGAAGGCCACGCGCAAACCGGCAAATTCCGACACCAGCCCCATCAGCGTCGGCCCGGCAAAAAAGCCGATGAAGCCCAGCATCCACGCCCGCGAGATCGCGACGCCGATCAGATGCTCTGGCACTCGCTTGCCCAGCACCGAATTGGCTGAGGGCACGATCACCGCCATGCCAAGCCCAAGGATGCCCACCCCGAGGATCACCACCTCTTTGGTGGGCGCTAGCGCGATCACCACCGCGCCGATGGCCCCCAGCAGCGCCGAATAGAAGATCACACGCGTTTCGCCGAGCCGCTCGGAGAAGAACTGCCCCGACAGCCGCCCGAAGCCCATCATCAGCCCCAGCATGAAGGGCCCATAGCCGCCCTCCCCCGCCGGTGCGCCCAGCGTGCGCTCGATGTGAAGGGCCGACCAGGCCTCCGTTGCGTTCTCGCCGATGAAACTCGCCAGCAGGATCACGCTGGTCAGGAACACCGCCATCCATGGCATCTGCGCCGCCGCTCCGCCCTCGGACCCGGCGCTCTCTTCAACATCCACCCGCCCGCGCCCGGCCCACATGATGGCGACAAGCCCTAGGCTCACCGCCGCCAGAACCGGGAGGATCGCCTCCGGCCCGTATCCGGCTTTGCGCGCAAAGCCCGTGAAAAGCGCGGTGAAGCCGAAAGCGAAGGAAAAGGCCGCGTGGTTCACGTTCATCAAGTGCAGCTTGTGGCGCGCCTCCAGCACGCCTAGCCGCATGTTGGCGGAGATGTCGAGCATGGCCACGCTCATGCCGATCCCGAGAAAGGCCAGCGCCAGCCCCGGCACGCTGCCCGCCAGCAACGGGAAGAAGAAGGCCGCCGCCAGCGCCACCCCGAAGACAGGCAGCACGCTGCGCCCCAGCAAGGCCCCTGCGCGCGGCGCGAGGTACATCGAGGTGATCCCCCCCACCGCCGAAACCATCATCGCCAGCCCGAAATCCGCATCCGAGGCATTCACCCCGGCCTTGATGTCGGGCACCAGCGCGGAAAAGCCGCCCCAGAACACGCCCACGGCGGCAAGGGCGGCCATGGGGGCGCGGGAAATGGCGAGGGTCTGCCGGAAAGACATGGCGAAAGGCTCCGCTTGGGGTGATTTGCGAAAGGGCTGCCGCTTGGCCCGGCCCGCGTTCCATGGCACCCTAGCCAGCGATGTTAGCGCTGCCAATAGCCTTCGCCCGACGCGGGCCAAGCCGCGCTTGAAGCCGGGGAAGAATCGGCTTTCCTTTTCAGGCTTTCTGACCTATACGCGCGACTTCACCGGGCCATACACCCTTGGAGGATGGCCCAACAACACACCTAGGAGAATTCCAATGGCTGGTCAGATTCCTGATCTTGAAGTCACGGTGCGCACGGGGACAGGCAAGGGGGCCGCTCGTCAAGCACGCCGCGAGGGCCTCGTGCCCGGCATCGTTTACGGCGGTGGTGAAGATCCGCTCGCGATCAACATCCCCTACAACGTCCTGTTCAAAAAGCTGAAAGAGGGCCGCTTCCTCTCCACGCTTTTCAACCTGAAGGCCGAAGGCCACGAGGACGTCCGCGTGATCTGCCGCAACGTGCAGCGCGACGTTGTGAAAGATCTGCCGACGCACCTCGACCTGATGCGCCTGCGCCGCACCTCGAAAATCAACCTCTTCATCCCCGTCGAGTTCATCAACCACGATGAAGCTCCGGGCCTGAAGCGTGGCGGCGTTCTGAACGCTGTGCGCCCCGAGGTTGAGCTGATCGTTGTCGCTGGCGACATCCCCGAGAAGCTGGTTGTGGACCTTGCTGGCCTGAACATCGGCGACACTGTGACGATCTCTGCCATCACACTGCCCGCCGGCACCAAGCCGACGATCGACCGTGACTTCGTGATCGCCAACATCACCGCGCCGTCCGGCCTGCGCTCTTCCGACAACGAAGAGGGCGAAGGCGAAGCCGAAGAGGCCGCAGCCGAGGAAGCCACCGAAGAGTAATCTTCCCCCGCTTCGCGACACCAAAAGAACGCGGAAGGTGCCCACCTTCCGCGTTTTTCTTTGCCCGCTGCCTTGCGCGCGCCGCCCTTGCGGCACCGGGGCCGCACCGCTAGGACAAGATCACGCAACCGCCCACACCGGAGCAGCCCATGCAGATCTTCGTTGGCCTCGGCAATCCCGGGGCGAAATACGCCGCAAACCGCCACAACATCGGCTTCATGGCGCTGGACCGGATCGCCGAGGATCACGGCTTTGCGCCGTGGCGCGGCAAGTTCCAGGGATCGGTCAGCGAAGGGCGGCTGGGCAGCGAGAAGGTCGTGCTGCTCAAGCCCGAAACCTTCATGAACCTCTCGGGCCAATCGGTCGGCGAGGCGATGCGCTTTTACAAGCTCACCCCGGCGGATGTGACGGTGTTCCACGACGAGCTCGATCTCGCGCCTGGCCGGCTGAAGGTGAAAACCGGCGGCGGCCATGCGGGCCACAACGGGCTGCGCTCGATCCACCAGCACATCGGCGAAGCCTACCGCCGCGTGCGCATGGGCATCGGCCACCCGGGCAACAAGAACGCCGTCTCCGCCTATGTGCTGCGCGATTTCGCCAAGGCGGAACAGGACTGGCTCGACGACGTGCTGCGCGGTGTCTCCGACGGGGCCGCCGATCTGGCCAAGGGCGATGCAGGGCGCTTTATGAATGCCGTGGCCCTGCGAGTGAACCCGCCACAGAACAAGGCGCGCGAGGGAAAGCCCGCCCCTGCGCCCAAGGCCGAAAAACCCGCGCACCCCACGCCGGGAACTCCGGCCGAAAGCGACGCGCGCTCACCGCTGCAAAAGCTTGTGGACAAGTTCCGCTAACCGCCCTCCCCTTGCCGCTGCGTCATGTTTGCCGGGCCGCGCCCGCCGTGCTTCCTTGCGGCCAAAGGGAGGACATCATGAAAAGATTGCTCAAGGGCCTTGGTTTCGTGCTTCTGGCCGCCGTGCTGGCTGCGGCCATCATCGGCATCTGGAAACGCGAGGAAATCACCCGCCTGCTCGCGGTGAATTCGCTGTTCTCCGAGGAAAAGATCGTCGGCAATTTCTCCAACATGGATCGTGCCTTCCTCCATGTCGAGGTGCCGCGCGGCGACGGCCCGGTGAGCGATCTGCCCCGTGGGGCCGAGGCCGCGATGCCGGGCGGCTATGAGGACTGGGTACAGGCCCGCACCGTGACGGCCATCGTGGCCCTGAAGAACGGCGAGATCCGGCACGAGGCCTACTATCAGGGCACCACGGAAGAGGATCGCCGGATTTCGTGGAGCGTGGCAAAAAGCTATCTCTCCGCCCTGCTCGGCGTGCTGCTGGACGAAGGCGCGATTGGCTCGATCGAAGATCCCGTCACCCAATATGTGCCCAGTCTTGCGGGCACAGCCTATGAGGGGGCCAGCATCCGCAACGTGCTGAACATGGCCAGCGGCGTGGTGTTTGACGAGGATTACCTCGACCCCAATTCCGACATCAACCAGATGGGCCGTGCCATCGCGCTGGGGCAATCGCTGGATGATTTCACCCGTGGCCTGACCGAAAGCTTCGCCGCGCCGGGCGAGACATGGCAGTATGTCTCGATCGACACCCATGTGATCGGCATGGTGATCCGGGGCGCGACGGGGCGCTCGGTGGCTGAACTGCTGAGCGAGAAGGTCATCGCGCCGCTGGGGTTGGAGCAGAGCCCCTATTACGTGACCGACGGGGAAAGCGTGGCCTTCGTGCTGGGCGGGCTGAACCAGCGCACCCGCGATTACGCCCGCTTCGGCCAGATGGTGCTGCAGGGCGGTTCCTACGGCGGCGTGCAGGTGGTGCCGCAGGCCTGGCTCGCGGCCTCCACGGCGGCCAGCGCGCCCAAGGAAGACGGCGGCATGGGCTATGGCTTCCAGTGGTGGCTGCCCAAGAATGCCGAGCCCGGCGAGTTCCTCGCGCAAGGAGTCTATGGGCAATACATCTATTTCAACACACGCCTCGGGGTGGTGATCGCCTCCAACGCCGCCGACAGGGGCTTTCGCGGCGAAGGCGTCAGCGACGCAAACATCGCCATGTTCCGTGCCATCGCGGCTGCGCTCTGAACGCCCAGCCCCCTTGCCTTGTGGGCTGAGGCCGCTAGCGTCTTCCGGGCATCCAACCGGGAGACGCGCAATGGATATGGACCCGTCCGTCAACATCTTCGGCGAACCGCTGATCCCCTGCTCGTCCGAGCCGGTGACGGGCTTCTTCCGCGATTGCCACTGCAACACCAGTGCGCGGGATGCGGGCTCTCACACCGTCTGCGCGGTGATGACGGCGGAATTTCTCGCCTTCTCGAAATACGTGGGCAACGATCTGTCGACGCCCCGGCCCGAGTTCGGGTTTGTCGGGCTGAAGCCCGGCGATCACTGGTGCCTCTGCGCCGGGCGTTTCCTGCAGGCCGCGCAGGAGGGTTGCGGGCCGCAAGTGAAGCTGACGGCGACCCATGCGAAGGCGCTGGAGATCGTGCCGCTCGATGTGCTGACCGCCCACGCAGAGGATGCGCGTCCGGCTTAAAACGGCGCCCTTGCGGGCGCCTTTCTTGCCTCCGGCGGGGATATTTTGGCCAAGATGAAGTTTGGAGCGTTTCGAGTTTATCCCAACGCACCGTCCATCGCTTTTCGTGTTCGACCGAAGGGAGAGGCCGCGCAGAAGCGGTACAAGCTCACTCCGAAACGCTTTTGCGCGATGGGGCCTGATCCTTCGATTGCAGCGCCAGCCCCTCGCCCATCAGATCCTCGATGAACCCGGTCAGCAGTTGCGGACGCCCGGTGACGCCGGCCTTGCGGTAGATCGCATTGGTTTGCGCCTTCACCGTGCCTTCCGAGGTGGCGCGGGCGGCGGCGATTTCGGCCGTGCTGAAGCCTTTGATCGACAGCAGGGCGACGTCCCGTTCGGCCGGTGTGAGGCGCCAATCGCGGAAGCGCTCCTCCAGCACCTCCTGAAAGGCACCCGAGGCCAGCCGCAGCTGGCTTTCGGCCCGGCGGCCGCGCGTCCAGACCTCCCGGAAGGCGATCCAGCCGAGCCCCATGCCGAGCAGAAGGCCGAGGGCTGCGCCGATTTCCATGAATTCGCGGGTCCGCCAGCTGATCGGCTCGCTGCGCGCGCCGAGGAGATCCACGGCGGATTCGCCAACAAAGAAGACGGCACAAGCCGCCTGCAGCAGGACAAGCGCGATCAGGACCACGCCCCGCGTCATAGCCGGGAAGCCTTTGGCACCGAAAGGCGCGATGGCTCAGTCATCGCCGCGATCCCCGCCGCGATCGTCGTCGTCATCCTCATCATCGTCGTCCCGGTCATCACCGCCACCGCCAGACCCGCCGCCAGAGCTGCCGCCTGAAGTGCCCCCAGAGCTGCCCCCGGAGCTTCCACTAGAGGCCCCGCCACCGGAGCTGCCAGAGCTCCCGGACCCACCGCCACTGCTGCCAGAACTGCCCGAGCTGCTGCCGTCCGGCGCGATCAGGCGGCTGCGCTCGGCGTTGCGGATGTGATCGCGCAGGATCTCGCCCGTGGATGGGTTGAGGATGATCTCGCGCTCCTTGCCCGGCGCTGTCGCAACAATACGGGTGCGGCCAAGCAGGGTGCGGCTGACGGCGATGCGATTGTAGCCCATGTCCTGCAGCTGGCTCGTGATGCGATCCACCACACCGCTGGCCTGACCCGTGGAGGCCATGAAGGCGAAAGCGAGCACGATCAGGCTGCGCTTGAACAGATGCATGTATGTCTCTCCCATGCGCCGGGCCCCTGTGGGACGACAGGGGCCCGGGCCGATCAGTCTGTTGGGGTATCTAGGGCGTCAGTCGTCGCCGTCATCCCCATCGTCGTCGTCATCATCGTCGTTGTCGTCGTCATCATTGTCATCGTCGTCGCGGTCATCGGTGTCGTCGTCATCCTCACGATCGTCATCATCATGATCGTCATCACGATCATCTTCACGATCATCGTCCTCATCGTCGTCGCGGTCGAGCCCGGCGATGCGGAAGCCTTCCTCTTCCTCGTCCTGATCGTCGCGGATGAGATCGCCCGTCAGCCGGTTGTAGACATATTCGACCGTTTCATCGCCCCGTGTGGCCTCGAAGGTGATCTGGGTCAGGCTGCGGGTGATTTCGATCCGCTCGTAGCCCTGCTGGGCCAGATCGCGGACCACGCGATCCCGCAGGGTGTCGGCCGATGCGGCGCCGCCGAGAAAGACGAGAGCGGTGGTGAGGGTCAGTGCGCGTTTCATGGGGTCGTCCTTTTGCTATGGGACGGCACGCTTGGGTGCCGGTGTCGCAAGAGGAGCGCAGAACGTACCGCCCGGCCATGGCCCTGCGGTTTAGTTCGGGCCGTCTAAACCGACGGAACAGGGGCATAAACCGGGGTTTATGCGCTGGAGCGGGGAGCGGGGGGCCAAAAAAAGAAAACGGCGCCCTTGCGGGCGCCTTTCCTGCCTCCGGCGGGGATATTTCGGCCAAGATGAAACGGCGGGTGCGCCTTAATCCTTGGCTTCCATCCCGAAGCCAAGGGCTTTGGCGACGGTGAAGATATCCTTGTCACCCCGGCCGCACATGTTCATGACGATGATGTGATCCTTGGGCAGCGTGGGCGCGATCTTGATCACATGGGCCAGTGCGTGGGAGGGCTCCAGCGCGGGGATGATGCCTTCCTGTGTGCAGCAGAACTGGAAGGCCTCCAGCGCTTCGGCATCGGTGATCGAGACATATTGCGCGCGGCCGATATCGTGCAGCCAGCTGTGCTCCGGGCCGATGCCCGGGTAATCGAGGCCCGCCGAGATCGAGAAGCCTTCGAGGATCTGGCCGTCGTCGTCCTGCAGCAGGTAGGTGCGGTTGCCGTGCAGCACGCCGGGACGGCCACCGGTGAGAGAGGCGCAGTGCTCCATCTTCTCGTTCACGCCCTTGCCGCCGGCCTCGACGCCGATGATGTTGACGCTCGGATCATCGAGGAAGGGGTAGAAGAGCCCCATGGCGTTGGACCCGCCACCGATGGCGGCGATGATCGTGTCGGGCAGGCGGCCTTCGCCTTCGTGGGCCTGCAGCTGTTCGCGGGTTTCCTTGCCGATAATGGCCTGGAAATCGCGCACCATTGCCGGATAGGGGTGCGGGCCGGCCACGGTGCCGATGCAGTAGAAGGTGTCGCGCACGTTGGTGACCCAATCGCGCAGCGCGTCGTTCATGGCGTCCTTCAGGGTGCCGCGGCCCGAGGTGACGGGCACGACTTCGGCACCCAGCAGGCGCATGCGGAAGACGTTGGGGGCCTGACGCTCCACATCATGCGCGCCCATGTAGACGACGCATTTCAGGCCGAAGCGCGCGCAGACGGTGGCCGTGGCCACGCCATGTTGGCCTGCGCCTGTTTCGGCGATGATGCGGGTTTTGCCCATGCGGCGGGCAAGCAGGATCTGGCCCAGCACGTTGTTGATCTTATGGGCGCCGGTGTGGTTCAGCTCATCGCGCTTGAGATAGATCTTCGCGCCGCCAAGAGCTTCCGTCATCCGCTCGGCGTAGTAGAGCGGGCTCGGGCGGCCGACGTAATGGGTCCAGAGATCGTCCATCTCGGCCCAGAAGCTTTCGTCCGTCTTGGCGTTTTCGTATTCGGCTTCCAGATCGAGGATCAGCGGCATGAGGGTTTCGGAGACGAAGCGTCCGCCGAAATCGCCGAAGCGGCCGTTTTCATCGGGGCCGTTCATGAAGCTGTTGAAAAGATCGTCCGCCATTGCGCCTACTCCTGTCAGATCCCAGCCGGGTTTAACGGCAATATGGCACCGGGTAAAGCGAGCGCCAGTGCGAAATGCGGCTATTGCTGCGCGGCCTGCAAAAAGCGCCGGATCAGTGTGGGATCTTTCACGCCAGGGGCGCTTTCCACCGCCGATGACAGATCCACCTGCGTGGCCCCCGTGCGCCGGATGGCGTCCGCCACATTGGCCTCAGTCAGCCCGCCCGCAAGCATCCATGGCGTCTGCCATGGCCGCCCGGCAATCAGATCCCAGTCGAAGGTCGCGCCATTGCCGCCGGGCAGATCAGCCCCCTTGGGCGGCTTTGCGTCCACAAGGATCTGGTCGGCCACGGCCTCGTAGGGGGCGATCTTTGCCAGATCCCCGGCCTCGGCGATGCCGATGGCCTTCATCACCGGAAGACCGAAGCGGCTGCGCACCTCGGCCACGCGCGCGGGGCTTTCGCTGCCATGAAGCTGCAGCATCTCCAGCGGCACCTGTGCCACGAGATCGGCGAGGAAAGCATCCTCCGCGTTCACCGTCAGCGCCACGCGTTTGACGCCCGCAGGCACGGTTGCCGCCAGCTCCGACGCTTCGGCGAGGCTCACGTTGCGCGGGGATTTCGCGAAGAAGACAAAGCCGACATAGGCCGCGCCAGCCTCGGCGGCGGCGGCGATATTGGCTGCATCCCGCAGCCCGCAGATCTTGACCTTGACGGACATGCTGCCCTCAGTTTGCGGGTTTGCCGTTCTCCAGCAGGGCCAGAACGTCATCCTCGGGCTTGGCTTTGGTGTCGCGCAGGCGATCCACTTCGCGCGCAAGCTGGGCCTTTTCCCGCTTTTCCCGCGCGGCTTCGGCGCGGTGCTTGTGTTCGCGGAACCATTCCCAGACGAAGCCGATCAGAAGACCGGCTGCGATGCCGCCGAAGACGATCAGGTAAAGCGGCAGGTCGATCGTGGCCTGGATGCCCAGAAGGCCGGCAATATCATCGGTGAGTAGATGCAGCGTCACCACCGTGCGGTTGGCAACGGCAATCGACACCAGACAGATCGCAAGGATCGCGTAGAAAGCATACTTGATGTAGCGCATGAGGCTCAGGCTTTTCCGTTCAGACGGTCGCGCAGCAGTTTGCCTGTCTTGAAGAAGGGAACGTGTTTCTCTTCCACCTCGACCGAATCCCCCGTGCGCGGGTTCCGTCCGATACGAGCATCCCGTTTCTTGACGGAAAACGCGCCAAATCCGCGCAGCTCGACCCGGTCCCCCCGCGACATGGCGTCGATGATCTCTTCGAAGATCGTGTTCACGATCCGCTCCACATCGCGCTGATAGAGATGCGGGTTTTCGTCCGCGATTTTCTGGATCAGTTCCGAACGGATCATGCGTCCCCCTCCTTGGAAGCCCTGCGGCGGCGCGCTGCAGCCTGCGCGCCGGTAGAGCCGACTATACGCGGAAAAACCGCACCGACAAACACCGGCTTTGGGCTAAGCGCCCAATTTCTTTCACGAAACCAGCGAAGTCTGGGCGGATTGCTGCTCGCGCGGGCGCTTTGTGCCTGCTGCGTGCCGCGCAGCCTGCCCCAGCGTCGCCCATGATTCGGCCCCGCCAAACGCAAAACGGCCCCGCTTTCGCAGGGCCGTTTCGAAGATCATGTCAGTGCCGGATGGCCTTAGTTGTCGCCCTTCAGAGCGGCACCAAGGATATCGCCGAGCGAAGCGCCGGAGTCGGAGGAACCGTATTGTTCGACGGCCTCTTTCTCTTCTGCGATCTCGCGGGCCTTGATGGAGAGGCCCAGACGGCGCGACTTGCTGTCGATGTTGGTGACGCGAACGTCCACCTTGTCGCCAACGCCGAAGCGCTCGGGGCGCTGCTCGGCACGGTCGCGGGAGAGGTCGGAACGGCGGATGAAGGATTTCATGCCGTCGTAGGAGACCTCGATGCCGCCATCTTCGATTGCGGTCACTTCCACGGTGATGATCGCGCCACGCTTCACGCCGTTCACGGCTTCGGCGAAGGGATCACCTTCCAGAGCTTTCACGGAAAGCGAGATACGCTCTTTCTCCACGTCCACCTCGGTGACAACGGCTTTCACCATGTCGCCTTTGCGGTAGTCGCCGATCACGTCTTCGCCACGGCCTTCCCAGGTCAGGTCGGAGAGGTGAACCATGCCGTCGATGTCGTTGTCGAGGCCGATGAACAGACCGAATTCGGTGATGTTCTTGACTTCGCCTTCGACCTCGGTGCCGACCGGGTGCGTCTCTGCGAAAACTTCCCACGGGTTGCGCATGGTCTGCTTGAGACCGAGGGACACGCGGCGTTTCGCGGTGTCGATCTCGAGAACCATGACTTCCACTTCCTGGGAGGTGGAGACGATTTTGCCCGGGTGGACGTTTTTCTTCGTCCAGGACATTTCGGACACGTGCACGAGGCCTTCAACGCCCGGCTCCAGCTCCACGAAGGCGCCGTAATCGGTGATGTTGGTCACGCGGCCAGTGTGCGTGCTCTCCAGCGGGTACTTGGCTTCAACTGCGTTCCACGGATCGTCCTGCAGCTGTTTCATGCCGAGGGAGATACGGTGGGTCTCTTTGTTGATCTTGATGACCTGAACCTTCACCGTCTCGCCGATCGAGAGGATCTCGGAGGGGTGGTTCACACGGCGCCAGGCCATGTCGGTCACGTGCAGCAGGCCGTCTACGCCGCCGAGGTCAACGAAGGCACCGTATTCGGTGATGTTCTTGACCACGCCGTCAACCGCATCGCCTTCAGACAGCTTGCCGATGACTTCGGCGCGCTGCTCGGCGCGGGACTCTTCGAGGATCGCGCGACGGGAGACAACGATGTTGCCACGGCGACGGTCCATCTTGAGGATCTGGAACGGCTGCTTGAGGCCCATGAGCGGGCCGGCGTCGCGCACGGGGCGCACGTCGACTTGGGAGCCGGGCAGGAAGGCCACGGCGCCGCCGAGATCAACGGTGAAGCCGCCTTTGACGCGGCCGAAGATGGCGCCTTCAACGCGCTCTTCGTCAGCATAGGCTTTTTCGAGGCGATCCCAGGCTTCTTCGCGGCGGGCTTTGTCACGGGAAATGACAGCTTCGCCACGGGCGTTCTCGACGCGGTCGAGATACACTTCCACTTCGTCGCCAACAGCGATTTCAGGGGCTTCACCGGGGTTTGCGAATTCTTTCAGATCAACGCGGCCTTCCATTTTGTAGCCGACGTCGATGATGGCTTGGCCGGCTTCGATCGCCAGAACCTTGCCTTTGACAACCGAACCTTCGTCCGGGGTGTCGATCTCGAAGCTTTCTGCGAGGAGGGCTTCGAATTCCTCCATGGATGCGTTTTGAGCCATGTGGTCTCAGGTTTCCTTTACTAGTGTTTTAGCTGGCCGCGCGGTTGTCTCCGCCGGTCTTTTCGGTTTCAGTTGGTCCGCTGATGGACACCCCACAAACAACAAGGGCCGGTGGTTGCCCGGCCCTGCTCGTTGTGTCTGTGGCGTTGACCGCCCTTTTGGACAAGCGGGATATAGGGGGAATCGCCCCTGCTGGCAAGGGGGCCGGCCCGGCAAACCCCTTGATGACTTGGCGCAACGGAAGTGATTGCGCTATCAGCGCAGCCAAAGCCCCCCTTTTGCCTCATGTGCCGGAGCCCCCCGATGCCCCCTGCCCCTTTCCACATCGCCGAGATCAGCGCAGAAGCGACGCTCGACATCCGTCAGGCGGTGCTCTGGCCCGATCATCCGCGCAGCTTCAGCAAGGTGGAGAACGACGCCGAGGCCCTGCATCTGGGGGGCTTTCTAGGGGAACGGATGGTGAGCGTGATTTCCCTCTACGACGATGGCGACAGCGCGCGGATCCGCAAGTTTGCCACTCTGCCGGACGCGCAAGGCAAGGGCTGCGGCGGCGCGCTCTTTGGCGAAGCGCTCCGGCGCGCGGTGGCGGCGGGCCATAAGCGCGTCTGGCTTTCGGGCCGGGCCACCGCGCTTGGCTTCTACGCCAAACGCGGGTTTGCCCCCTTTGGGGATCCCTACGAGAAAGAGGGCTTGCCCTATCGAGCCATGGAGTGGATTGCGCCGAAGCCTTAAAGGCTGCGCGCGGCGTCCCGCGCCAGTGCTGCCGCCTCGGCGCGTTGCAAGGCCGCCAGCGCTTCCGAAGGCCCGCCACGCGCGACGGCCTGTTTCCAGATCCGCTGCGCCGAATGCGCCGACCACGGCAGGGCCGCCTCTGCCAGCCAGCCGCGCAGTTCGGCGGGCAGCGCATCATAGGCGCGCATCGGGTCAACCGACCGGCGGCGGCGCGGCAGGGTGGAGGCGAGATTGCGACATGCCATCTCAGGCCACCTCCCGGCCCCAGCCGGGGAAGGGATCGGCCATTCCGGCCCAGCGCGCGGGCTCAAAACTGTCGGCCTCCACGAGGCAGGCATCGAGTCGGGCCCGCAAGGAAGGCTCATCGAGGCTGGCCCCGATGAACACAAGCTCCTGACGGCGATCGCCGAAGGCCTCGTCCCAATTGCTCAGCCGCTCGGCCTGTGCCTCGGGGTGCGTGGGCCAGTGGGGCTCCGGCACGGCCGCCCACCAGCGCCCCAACGGCTTGAGCGAGGAAATCGCCCCGGCGAGCGAGAACTCCACCGCCCAATCGGGCCGTGTCGCAAGCCAGAAATGCCCTTTGGCGCGGATCACGCCGGGCAGATCGCCGTTGAGCAGGCGCTCGATCTTCACCGGATCAAAGGGCGCGCGGGCGCGGTAGACGAAGGAGGAAATCCCGTATTCCTCCGTCTCCGGCACATGATGCGCAAAGCCATAAAGCTCCTTGGCCCAGAGCGGGTGCTCCTGCGCCTTGTAGAAATCGAACAGGCCGGTGTCGAGGATATCACCGGTGCCCACCACGGAATGATCCGTCTGGATCACGCGGGCATCCGGGTTTAGCGCCTTGATGATCATCAGCGCCGCCTGCGCCTGTGCCGGCCCCGCATCAGTGACCTTGTTCAGCACGATCACATCGGCAAATTCAATCTGCTCGGTAAGCAGGGTGACCAGCGTGCGGTCATCTTCGGGGCCGAGGGATTCGCCGCGGTCGCCCAGAAAATCATGGCTGCTGAAATCCTTCAGCAGGTTCACCGCATCCACCACGGTGACCATTGTATCCAGCCGCGCCACATCCGAAAGGCTCTGCCCCGCCTCATCGCGGAAATCGAAGGTCGCCGCCACGGGGAGCGGCTCGGCAATGCCGGTGCTTTCGATCAGCAGCGAGTCAAACCGCCCCTCATCGGCCAGCCGCCGCACTTCCAGCAACAGATCGTCGCGCAGGGTGCAGCAGATGCAGCCGTTCGTCATTTCCACGAGCTTTTCGTCGGTGCGCGAAAGCTCTGCGCCGTCGCGCACGAGATCGGCGTCGATGTTCACCTCGCTCATGTCGTTCACGATCACGGCGACCTTGCGCCCCTCGCGGTTGTTGAGCACGTGGTTCAGCAGCGTGGTTTTTCCGGCACCGAGGAAGCCGGACAGAACGGTAACGGGCAGACGGGAATCGGTCATGGGGAAGCCTCGCGCTTGTAATGTTATAACGTAACAATCACAGCGCGCGCGAAATCGCAACCCCGGGGCAGCTTTCGAGCCGGGCGCGGCCGGATCAGCCCGGCAAAGCGGCGCTTACTTGGGCAATGGCCTGCGCAACGGCGGCCTCGATGCTCAGATCCGAAGTGTCGAGCAGGATGGCATCTTGCGCCGGTTTCAGCGGGGCTTCCGCACGAGAGGAGTCGCGTTCATCCCGCACGCGCACATCGGCCAGCACCTGCGCCAGCGTCAGCGCCGGATCGGTGAGCTTCAGCTCTTCAAACCGCCGTGCCGCGCGCACTTCGGCCGAGGCCGTGACGAAGAGCTTCACTTCTGCAGCGGGGCAGATCACCGTGCCGATGTCACGCCCGTCCAGCACCGCGCCCCCGTCCCGGCGCGCAAAGCTGCGCTGGAAGTCCACCAGCGCGGCGCGCACCTCGGGAACCACGGCAACCTTGCTTGCGGCTTCGGCCACCCCGCCGGTGCGCAGATCGTCACGCGCCAGATCTTCAGGGCGTAGGGCCTGCGCGGCTTCAAGCGGCGTGTCGCCGTCCAGAACCCGCCGTCCGGTGGCGCGATACAGAAGCCCTGTGTCCAGATGCGCGAAGCCGAAATGCGCCGCCACGGCCTTGGAGATCGTGCCCTTGCCAGCCGCTGCCGGCCCGTCGATTGCCACGGTGAACTGCATGGGCTTTCCTCATCCCCTGAACTGCGCTCCTTGTTCCCTAAGCCCTGATCCCGGCAGGCGCCACTCTCAATATTGACATTATACATGTCATTATGACACTTCTATTGTCATGATAGCTACCACCGATCCCCTCTACTGCCTCGTCTGGCTCTCCCGCCCCCTGCATCAGGAAGTCGAGAAAGCCGTTGCCGCCGCCCTGCCTGCCGGGCTCACCGTGCGGATGCGTGCCGTGCTGGAAGCGCTCCACGATCTTGGCCCTTCGACCGTGCCCACCATCGCCCGCCATCTGGAGATCCAGCGGCAGTACGTGCAGCTGATGGTCAACGAGGTGGCGGCCGCGCGCTTCGCCGAGGCCCGCCCCAACCCCGCCAGCAAACGCTCCCCGCTCTTCCACCTCACCGAGGAGGGCACGGCGCTGATCGAATCCGTCCGCGCGCGCGAACAGGCGCTTCTGGCGCGGATCGCAGAGACCCTCCCGGCGGAGGACATCCAAACCGCCCTGCGTATCACCGAACAGGTGCTGGCCGCCTTCAAAGAGGAAAACACCCGATGATCTGGCTGAGCCTCGCCGCCCTCGCCCTGTTGCTCTGGTTCGCAACCACCGTCTGGCGCATCCGCCGTGTCAGCACCGGCCCGCAAATCCCGGCAGAGGCCACGGGCAAGGCCATCCTCGTGGTTGACATGCAACCGGCCTTCCTCGCCTCCGGCGCCTATGAGGACGCCGAGGCGGAACTTATGCTCCAAAACCTTCTGGCGCATATCGACGCGGCGGAAGCAGGCACAAGGATCATCGCGCTGAAACAGGAATGGCGCGGCAGTGGTGCCGTGATCGCTCGGCTCTTGGGCGGCGGTGCCGGGCTTGCCGGGCAGCCCGACACCGAAGTGCACCCCGAAATCGCCCGCCGCGCCGACGTGATCGTCACCAAACACTGGCAGGACGGCTTCTCCGGCACAGCGCTCTCAGAAGCGCTGGAGGGCATCGCCACGCTCGACATCACCGGGCTGGACGGCGAACACTGCGTGCGCGCCACCACGCTGGCCGCCCTTAAGCGCGGCTACCAGATCACGCTTGCCCCCTCGCTCGTGCTGTTCGCGCAGCAAAAGAAAAGGGCCGCCCAATTGGCAGCCCTTCAAAACGCCGGCGCAAAGCTGGCCGATTAACCGTTATTGCGCACGATCTGCGCGCCAAGCTCGGCCATCAGCGGCTCGAAGATCGGGAAAGAGGTGGCGATGGGCGAGCCATCATCCACGCTCACCGGCTTTTCCGCGGCCATGCCAAGGCACATGAAGCTCATGGCGATGCGGTGATCCAGATGGCTTTCGCAGGTCGCGCCGCCGGGCACATTGCCGTGGCCGCGCCCCTTCACGATCCACCAGTCCTCGCCCTCTTCGACCTCCACGCCACAGGCGCGCAGGCCCTTGGCCATGGCGTCGATCCGGTCGCTCTCCTTCACGCGGAGCTCCTTCACGCCCTTCATCACCGTGTCGCCCTGCGCGAAAGCCGCGACGATCGAGAGGATCGGGTATTCGTCGATCATGCTGGCCGCGCGGGCCGGATCCACGTCGATGCCCATCATATCGGGCGAGAACTTCGCGCGCAGATCGGCCACGGGCTCGCCGCCCTCTTCGCGCTCGTTCTCATAGGTCAGATCCGCGCCCATCTCGCGCAGCGTGGTGAAGAGCCCGGCGCGGGTCGGGTTAAGCCCAATGTTCGGCACCAGCACGTCAGAGCCTTCCACGATCAGCGCGGCGCAGACGGGGAAGGCGGCAGAAGACGGATCGCGCGGCACGGCGATTACCTGCGGCTTCAGCTCGGGCTGGCCGGTGAGCGTGATCTTGCGGCCCTCGGGCACGTCTTCCACGGTGATCTCCGCGCCGAAACCCGCCAGCATCCGCTCGGTGTGATCGCGCGTGGCCTCGGCCTCGATCACCACGGTCTGGCCCGGCGCGTTGAGCCCCGCCAGCAGCACGGCAGATTTCACCTGCGCCGAGGGCATCGGCGTGGTGTAGGTGACTGGCACAGGGCTCTGCGCGCCCACAATCGTCATCGGCAGACGGCCGCCAGAGCGGCCATAGCTCTGCGCGCCAAAAAGCGCGATCGGGTCCGTCACCCGCGCCATCGGGCGCTTGTTCAGCGAGGCATCGCCGGTGAAGGTCGCGGTGATCGGCGTCGTCGCCATCGCCCCCATGATCAGCCGCACGCCGGTACCGGAGTTGCCGCAATCGATCACGTTCTCGGGCTCGGCAAAACCACCCACGCCCACGCCGTGCACGCTCCAGTTGCCGCCGCCATGATCCACGACCTCCGCCCCGAAGGCGCGCATGGCTTTAGCTGTGTCCAGCACGTCCTCACCCTCGAGCAGCCCCGAGATCTGCGTCTCGCCAACGGCCAGCGCGCCAAGGATCAGCGAGCGGTGCGAGATCGACTTGTCCCCAGGCACGCGCGCCTCGCCTTTCAGGGGGCCGCACTTGCGGGAGGTCATCGGAATGGGCGTGCCGTGGCCGGACATCTTCTATCCTTCGCGTTCAGAAAATCCCGCACCTGATAGCGCAACCGCCGGGGCCGGTCCACTGCCCTTCTGCGCGCGCCACCTACGGCACGTAGCCCAGCCAGCGCTCCGGGTTCTCGCTGGCGATCCTGGCAAACATCGCCTCCCCCAGAACCTTGCGTAGCCGGATCGAAACCGCGCGCTCCGAAAGCGCCTCCTGCCGGGTCATGTAGAAATCCGACCCAAACAGCACCTTCTCCGCGAGGCCGGGTTTCTCCAGCAGCAGCGACAGCAGCGGCGCGTAATCGTCGAACTTGAAGATCGTGTAGGAAATATCGGTGTAAAGGTTCGGGAAGTCGCCGCTTTCGATCATGTCGGAAATCAGCGTCACCCAATTCTCCTTGCGCGCCTTTGGAACATGGGGATCGATGCCGTCGCAGAGATAGGCGCGCCAGTCGGTGTCGCCGCCGAAATGGGCCAGGCAAATCCGCAGATCGGGGTATTTCGCCATCACCGGCAGGTAGGCCTCGGGGCTCGTGTATTCATCCGCCAGCCGCTGACCGATCGCCTTGCCGCGCACGCCCCCGCGCGAGCAATGGGAGAGGATAGGCAGGTTGTGCTCCAGGCAGAACGGGTAGACCTCATCGCGCAGCACCGGGTGGTTGGGGTGAAAGCCGAGCTTCGGATAAAGCTTCACCCCGCGAAACCCATGCTCCTCCACACAACGACGCAACTCCGCAAACGCGCCGGGCCGGTCGGGAAAGACGGTCGCAAAGGGGATCACCTGCGCGCCGTAAACGGAGTCACGCGCCAGCGCCGCCAGCCCGTCATGCTGCGCCGCGATGTCCTCCTCAACCGGGCCATGGCCGATCAGCGCCATATCCATCGGCAAGACAACAAACCGCGTCTCGCGCGGATAATAGCGCACCACCTCCTTGAAGACCTCAAGCTGGCTCGTGCGCCCGCCGGTGCGGTGGAAATTCTCCATCCGCACGAGCCAATCGTAGAGCGCGCCGCCCCGCACCAGCCCCACCAGCCAGCGCAGCACCTGCACGAGCCATGGAAACACGCGGAACAGGTAGACCGCCTTGGCCGGGTAATACTTCGGCGAATGGGCGGTTGTGAACGTATGCACGTGGCAATTGATCATGCGAAATTTCGCCATAGACGGTCATTCCTTCATCAGAAATACCGCCATGATAGCATCCCGCAGCGCCACCGCGCCCACATTGTTCTGAAAATATCCCGGGGTCCGGGGCAGAGCCCCGGCCCTGCCCTCAGAGCCTGCGGAAGGTCAGGTAATGGGGCGTGCGCCCTTCGCGCAGGGCCTTCTGCTCGTAGCGGGTCGAGATCCAGTCGCCCCAGGGCTTGCGCCAATCCTCTGGCCCCTCGGCCAGCCATTCGAAGTCGGGCCGCGTGGCGACCTGCTCCAGCGTCTGGCGCACGTAGTCGGGAATGTCCGTCGCCACCCGGAAGATCGCGCCGGGCTTCAGAACGCGGGCGAGCGGGTCAAGGTGATCGGGCGTCACGAAGCGGCGGCGGTGGTGGCGTTTCTTGGGCCAGGGGTCCGGGTAAAGCAGAAACGCGCGGGAGATGCTGGCCTCGGGCAGCACGTCGAACATGTCGCGCACGTCGCCGGGGTGCACCTTCACGTTCTCCACTTCGGCGCTGCGGATCTTGCCCAGAAGCATCGCCACGCCGTTGATGAAAGGCTCGCAGCCGATGAAACCCACGTTCGGGTTCAGCGCCGCCTGATGCACCATATGCTCGCCGCCACCAAAGCCGACCTCGAGCCAGATCTCTTCCTTGTCCGGAAACACCTGCTTCAGGTCCAGCGGTGTGCGGTCGGGGTTTTCCTCCCAGCCCACGGCCCCCGGCGAGAGCGCGGCGAGATCTTCGTCGAGATAGGTCTTCTGGCTGTCGCGCAGCGTCTTGCCGCGGAACCGGCCGTAGAAGTTGCGCCACGGCGCGCCGGAAGGATGCTGCGTGTCGTCAGACATGGAAAACCCCGCTTTCAAACGTGGCCCGCCGTTTGCACCCTTCCGCCGCTGCCGTCAAGTTTGCGGGGTCAGCGCGCGCAAGCCGTAGAGCGCCGGGATCGTCACCAGATACATGATGATGCCATAGACCGCCGCCGGGATCGCGAACTCGCCGATCCCCGCCTGACCGGCGATCAGCCCGGCCACGGTGATCGCGACGGTGGCGTTCTGCACCCCCATCTCAACCGAGATACAGCGCGCATCCGCGCCCGTGAGCCCCAGCAGCCGCGCCAGCAGAAGCCCTGCGGCCAGCAGCACGAGGTTCAGCACCACCAATAGCGGCGCGAGATGGCCCACGTTGCTGACGAACAGATCCCAGTTCGCCGCCAGCGCCCCGACGACCACCAGCACGAAAAGCACGAGCGCCACGCGCGACAGCAGGCCCTCGCCGCGCTCCGCCAGCCCCGGCGCGACATGGCGCAGCAAAAGGCCCAGAAGCACCGGCACGGCGGTGATGGCGAACATGGTGATGGCAATCGAGGTCACGTCGATCTCGGGGCCGGCCTCGCCCAGGAAAGCGCCAGCCGCCCAGGCCACAAGGAGCGGCATCGTCAGCACCGCGAGCAGGCTGACAACCGCCGTCAGCGTGATCGACAGCGCCACGTTACCGCCGCCCATCTTGGTGAGCATGTTCGACGTCACCCCGCCGGGACTAAAGCTCAACAGCATCACGCCGAAGGCAAAGGCGGGCGGCATCTCAAACACCTGCAACAACAGGAAAGCCGCCAGCGGCACCAGAGCCATCTGGCCCAGCATGCCGATGAGCACCGCCTTGGGCATTGTCAGCACCCGACCGAAATCGGCAAACGTCAGGCCAAAGCCCAGTGAAAACATGATGATGGCCAGCGATAGCGGCAGGCCCACGTCGATCAGCATTTCAGTCCTCCCCTGATTTGGAAGGGAGGTTAGCCGCAGGAACGCAAAGCACCAGCCCTATCGTGGCGGCAGGGAACAATTCGCCGGGGCGCGATGCGCGGATCCCGCGATGGCCATGCATCGAAAACGAAAGGGCCGCGCTGCCCGGCGGGGCAACGCGGCCGAATTTTGTCAGTGGCGAAGGCCCGACGTAAGGCCCGCCTCAGAGCGCGCCTTTCAGCACATCGACCAGATCGGTTTTTTCCCAGCTGAAACCGCCATCAGCCTCAGGCGCGCGGCCGAAGTGGCCATAGGCCGCCGTGCGCTGGTAGATCGGCTTGTTCAGCTGCAGATGGGTGCGGATGCCGCGCGGGGTGAGGCTCATCACCTGCCCGATGGCAGCCTCGATGGCCCCATCATCCACTTCGCCCGTGCCGTGGGTGTCCACGTAGATCGATTGCGGCTCGGCCACGCCGATGGCGTAGGAAAGCTGCACCGTGCAGCGTTTGCCAAGCCCGGCAGCCACCACGTTCTTCGCCAGATAGCGCGCGGCATAGGCGGCAGAGCGGTCCACCTTGGTCGGATCCTTGCCGGAGAAGGCACCGCCGCCGTGAGGCGCGGCCCCGCCGTAGGTGTCCACGATGATCTTGCGCCCGGTCAGACCGGCGTCGCCATCCGGGCCGCCGATCACGAATTTGCCCGTCGGGTTCACGTGCCAGACGGTCTTCGGCGTCAGCCAGCCTTCTGGCAGGGTTTCGCGGATATAGGGCTCCACGATGGCGCGCACATCGGCGCTGCTCAGATCCTCTTTCAGGTGCTGGGTGGAAAGCACAACAGAGGTCACCTCCACGGGCTTTCCGTCCACGTAGCGCACCGAGAGCTGGGATTTCGCATCCGGCCCGAGGTAGGGCTCGGTGCCATTCTTGCGCACCTCGGCAAGGCGGCGCAGCATGGCGTGGGCGTAGAGGATCGGGGCCGGCATCAACTCGGGCGTTTCATCGGTGGCGTAGCCGAACATGATGCCCTGATCGCCCGCGCCTTCATCCTTCTCGGCAGAGGCATCCACCCCTTGCGCGATATGGGCGGATTGCTCGTGCAGCAGGTTGGTGATTTCCACCGTTTCCCAGTGGAACTTGTCCTGCTCGTAGCCGATGTCGCGGATGCAATCGCGCGCGATGGCGTCGATCCGGCCCATGTATTCTTTCAGCTTGTCCTGATCGCTCAGGCCCACCTCACCGCCGATCACCACGCGATCGGTGGTGGCGAAGGTCTCACAGGCAACGCGGGCTTCGGGTTCTTCGGCGAGAAAGGCGTCCAGAACGGCGTCCGAAATCCGGTCACAGACCTTGTCGGGGTGGCCCTCGGAAACGGATTCAGAGGTGAACGTATAGGAATTGCGGGACATGAAGGCGCTCCATTGGGGGTAACCTGCCACGCCAGGAAGCCGTTGTGGCAGCAAGATCAACAGGCGATACCGCCTGCGCGCGGCAGGGTCAATCCGGCTTGCGAAGGCGCAGGGCGAGGGCTGACAGGAAAAGCACAGCCAGCAGAGCGAAAACGGGCAGGTTGCCCATACGCGCATAGGCCGTGGGCGGCAAAGGGGCGGGCAGCGCGGCATCAAGCGCCCCGGCCTGCCCCATCGGCAGCGCGGCTTTGATCCGGCCCTTGGCGTCCATCACGGCGGAGACACCTGTGTTGGCCGCCCGCACGAGCGGCAGCCCCTGCTCGATGGCCCGCATGCGGGATTGGTCGAGATGCTGGTAGGGCATGGCCAGCTCACCGAACCACGCGTCATTGGTGATCTGCACGATCCAGTCCGCCCGCTCCGGCGCAGCCGCCACATCGCGGGCAAAGATCGCCTCGTAGCAGATCAGCGGCAGCACCCGGCCAAGGGGGCCGAGATCCAGCACCTGCGCGCCCGGCCCGGCGCTGTAGCCGCCGCCCTCATTGGCCGCGAGCCCGTGGATGCCGATCTTCGCCAAGAGATCCCCGAAGGGCACATATTCGCCGAAGGGCACGAGGTGGTGCTTGTCATAAACCGCTTGCAGCTGCGCCTCGGGCGAGAGCACCGCGAGGCTGTTGTAGTAGCGCGCACCGTCCCGGCGTTGCGCGCCGAAGATCAGCGGCGCACCTGCGGCAGAGGCCATTTGGTCAAAGGCCGATCCGGAATCATCCAGCCACCACGCAAGCGAGGTTTCGGGCCAGACCACCACGTCGGGCGTCTCAGGGCCTTCGGCACTCAGCATGAGCTGCCTGCGGAAGAACATGCCCACGTAGTCGGGGTGCCATTTCTCATGCTGCGGCGCGTTGGGCTGGATCACGCGGACGGTTTGGCCAGTATCGGGCAGAGGCGCTGCAAGCCGTGCCGCGCCCCAGCCCCATGCGGCGAACAGAGCCAGCCCCGCCACACCCAACGCAAGCCACCGTGAACGCCCAGCAAAGGCCAGCGGTAGGGCCAGCAGGCCATAGGTGAAAAGCGCCAGTCCGAAAGGCCCGACGAGCGCAGCGAGCTGCGCCACGGGGGTGGGCAGCCAGATCATGCTGGCCGCCGCCCATGGAAACCCGGTGAACACATAGACCCGCGCCACTTCCATCAGCGTCATGGTGAGGGCGAGCGCGAGCAGCCGTGCACGGGGCGTGCGGCCCAGCGCATAGGCTGCGCCATAGGCGGCCGCCCAGAACAGCGCGATGCCCCCGGCCATGAACAGCAGCGCGAAGGGAGCCATCCAGCCGTGGCGGGCCACTTCCACGAAGAAGGGCTGCACGATCCAGAAATGGGTGCCTCCCACATAGCCGAGCCCGGCCCACCAGCCGATCCAAGCCGCCCCGCGCAGGCTTTCCGCCCGTCGCAGGCACAGAAGCGCCGCCGCCAGAGCGGGCAAGGCGCAATACCAGAGGTTCAGGGGGGCGTGGCCGGTGGCGGCCAGAAGGCCCGCTGCAAACGCCACGGCACAGACGCGACGGCCCGCCAGCCACCCGGCGGGGCGGGCCCTCTGCGCCAATTCGCTCAAGGCTTAAGCGCCTTCCGCGCCCGGCACATGCACGCGCAGCCGCTTGATGCGGCGCGGATCGGCGTCCACCACTTCGAACTCCGGTCCGTCCGGGTGCTCCACCACTTCGCCGCGCGCAGGGATGCGCCCGGTCAGCACGAAGACAAGACCGCCGAGGGTGTCGATCTCCTCGTCGTCCAGCGAATCCGTCAGGCTCTGGCTGATCTCGGCCTCGAACTCCTCCAGCGGGGTCTTGGCCTCCACCAGATACTGGCCCGGCTTTTCCTCGATCCAGAGTTTGTCCTCATCGGTGTCGTGTTCGTCCTCGATCTCCCCGATGACCTGTTCGATCAGATCCTCGATGGTCACGAGCCCATCCACACCGCCGTATTCGTCGATCACCAGCGCCATGTGGATGCGTTCGGTCTGCATTTTCTGCAGCAACACGCCGATGGGCATGGAGGGCGGCACATAGAGAAGCTGGCGCACGATGGCGCGCAGATCCAGATCACCACCACCGCCGTTGAAGCCATGCTTCAGCGCCAGATCCTTCAGGTTCACGAAGCCGATGGGGGTATCGAGCGTGTTCTCGAAGACCGGCAGCCGAGTGAAGCCGCTTTCGCGGAAGACCTCGATCAGCTCCGGCAGGCCGATGTCGGCGGCCACGGCGGTGATATCGGCTGTGGGGATCGCCACATCTTCCACCCGCATGCGGCGCAGGTTGACCATGCCAGCCACGGGCTGGGAGGGATTGGACGCCGCACCTTCGGCTTCGGTTCCGTTTGCTTCGGGGGAGGCGAGCGCGTCCATGATACGGCCAAAAAACCCGCGGTCGCTGCTCGTGTCGGTCTCCTGCGCGCCGTGCGCTGCGTTAGAAGACCCGTCGGTGGTGTCGCCCATCTTTCCTTTCCAGACATAATGAGGGGGGCAATGGCCCCTAGGATGAATATGGGTCAGGCAGACCCAGTTTCGCAAGTATCCGCACCTCAAGACCTTCCATAAGGGCGGCATCGGCGTCGTTTATGTGATCATAACCCAACAAATGAAGAATGCCGTGCACAACAAGATGCGTCACATGCGCCTCAAACGGCTTGCCAGCCTCCTGCGCTTCACGGGCGCAGGTGTCCCAGGCGATGGCGATGTCTCCAAGCTCGACGGGCATCCCCGGCAGATCGGCCTCGGGCAGATCGGGCGTGCCGCCCGGCGTATCGGCCGCGCGTTCCTCGGACGGCCAGGAGAGCACGTTGGTGGGGGTGGGCTTGCTGCGGAACTCGGTGTTGAGCGCGGCGATGCGGGTGTCATCGCAGCCCATGAGGCTGACTTCCCAATCCTCGGCGTCCAGCGCAAGCACGCCGGCCACGGCCACGGCAGCGGCTTCGGCAATGGCCTCAAGCCCCGCCGTGTCCCAACGCTCATCCTCGATCAGCACATCAAGCTGCAACAGGGCACTCCCCGGTCATCACAAATCCCGGCGGCAGAACCACGAAACCCCCGCCACCGCAAGCGCAATCGCCTGCCTGCGGCACCCTGTGCGCGGGGAGGCGCTCAGCCCTCCTCGTCGGCCTCGTAGGCTTCGATGATTTTCGCCACCAGCGGATGGCGCACCACGTCCTTGGCGGTGAAATAGTTGAACGAGATGCTGTCCACGCCCGCAAGGATCCGTTCCGCGTCGCGCAAGCCGCTCATCACGCCGCGCGGCAGATCCACCTGCGAACGGTCGCCGGTGATCACCATGCGGCTGCCCTCGCCAAGACGGGTGAGGAACATCTTCATCTGCATGGTCGTGGCGTTCTGCGCCTCGTCCAGCACCACGAAAGCGTTGGACAGCGTGCGCCCGCGCATGAAGGCCAGCGGCGCGATCTCGATGCGCTTTTCCTCTTTCAGCTTCTCCACCTGCTTGCCGGGCAGGAAATCGTTCAGCGCGTCATAGAGCGGCTGCATGTAGGGATCGACCTTGTCCTCCATCGCGCCGGGCAGGAAGCCCAGCCGCTCGCCCGCTTCCACGGCGGGACGGGAGAGGATGATGCGGTCCACATGGCCGTTGATGAACATGTTCACGCCCACGGCGACGGCGAGATAGGTTTTGCCCGTGCCGGCGGGGCCAATGCCGAAAGCCAGTTCGTTGTTGTAGAGCGCCTGCACATAGGCCTTCTGGGCCTCGGTGCGCGGCTCGATCAGCTTCTTGCGGGTCTGGATCTCGACCTTGCCGCCCTTGAACATCTCAAGCTGATCGCCATCGCGCACGCCGGTGCCTTCCGCCGAGCCGCCCATGCGGATCTCGCCGTCGATGTCACCGGGCTCAACCTCGCGCCCGGCTTCCAGCCGCTGGTACAGCGCACCCAGCACGGTGGCCGCCTTGGCGCGGCTGTCGGCTTCGCCCATAAGGGCAAGCTGGTTGCCACGGCGAATGATCTGCACCGAGAGCTGTTGTTCGATCTGGGCAAGGTTTCGGTCAAATTCCCCGCACAAATCGATCAAGAGGCGGTTGTCAGGGAATTCCAGAAGGGTTTCGAGAACCTCTTCCGACGTCGGCGGTGGGGTGAGCGCACTGATGCCCAAAAACGTCTCCGTTCGATAAAGCCTGTGAGGCCATGGTGCACGCCCCGGCGGCCCCGCGCAAGACGCAAGGCATCAAACTTCAACAAACCGCAATGAAAAGGGCCGCCCCCGAAGGCGCGGCCCGAAATTCCGGCAGAGCGTGGATCAGATTGGATCTGTGCCGCGCTTGTAGGGGCCGATCGCCGTGTTGGGCGGGGCCGCGCCGGAGCAGACCGGCTTGCCGTATTTGTCCAGACGCTGGGAAAGATAGCCTTCCGCGCCATCGTCGATGATCCAGTGATCACAGCCGTTGGGATCGATCCAGATGCCCGCTTCAAGCTTGGACAGATCGCCCGAGTCCACGAAACGGTCCACACCGAGGTTCTGCTTGTCACAGGCGGCCACGCCACCGGCGATTGCAAGAAGGAGAGCGGTTTTTGTCAGGTTCATCTCGTTTCTCCCCTCAGCGAACGCACAGAACTTCGACGCGGCGGTTTTCTTTCCGCCCGGCCGCCGTGCTGTTGGAGGCTTTCGGCTGACGCTCGCCATACCAGCGCACATCGGCGATGCGCACGCCCGTGGACTGCGCCACGGCGGCCACAGATTTCGCGCGGCGCTCGGACAGGCGCATGTTGTATTCGTCGCTCGCGCGGCTGTCGGTATGGCCCACGATGATGTAGGAGGTTGCTCCGGCTCCGCGGAAGAAATTCGCAAGGCTCTGCTTGCCCGCGCTGCTGATGGCGCTGCGATCTGTTGCAAAGAGCGTATCGGTGTTCATCACGGCGCAGGTGTTCACCTGGCGGCACACCGGGGTACCATCGCGGCGCACGTGGGGGCTCATGTAGCCTTCCCAGCCGTCGTCCATGACCCAATGCTCACAGCCATCTGGATCAACCCAGATCGTGGGGACTTTTTTCTTGCCTACGATGGTCCGGGCTTCCTGCGCCGCCACATCCTGGGCCCCAACCCCAAGAGCCGCAACAGCCGCAAGCGCACCCGCCAGTCTGGTCAGATGTTGAAACACGTCACTTGTCCTTCGCCAATCGTTTCAGGAGCTTACTGCGGAAGTGGGCGCAGGAACCCCCTTTAAATCATAGGGAAGCTTAGCAAATTTTAGGGGTATGTGAATAATGTTTTCCTTGCGTCAATCAACGGCAAGGAAACAATCGCGGCGCTCAGCCGGGATTGTTCTCAACCTCTCGCAACAATGCCCGTTGCCGCGCCAATTCGTTGCCGCGACAGAAATAGCGATATGGTCAGGCCAGCAGCTCTCCGCCGAGCGAATTGGTTTCGCTTCGGGTGATTCTCACCGGGCGGATCTCGCCCCGCGCCACCTCCGGTGCCTGCACATGCACCGCGTGGAGATACTCTGATTTACCCACCATCTGGCCGTCCAATCGGCCCTTCTTCTCGAAGAGCACCCTGACCGTCCGGCCCACCATCGACTCTTGCACCTCGCGCTGTTGCCGCACGATGAGCGCCTGTAGCTCTTGCAGGCGAAATGCGGCGACATCATCGTCGATTTGTGGCTTTTCTGCGGCGGGCGTGCCGGGGCGGGTGGAATACTTGAAGGAGAACGCCTGCCCGTATTTCACCTCTTCCACGAGTGCCATCGTGTCGGCGAAATCCTCATCGGTTTCGCCGGGGAAGCCGACGATGAAATCGCCCGACAAGAGGATGTCGGGCCGCGCGGCGCGAATGCGCTCGATCAGGCGCAGGTAATCCTGCGCGGTGTGCTTGCGGTTCATTGCCTTGAGGATGCGGTCCGAGCCCGATTGCACCGGCAAATGCAGGTAGGGCATCAGTTTTTCGCACTCCCCATGGGCCGCGATCAGCTCATCGCTCATGTCGTTGGGGTGGCTCGTGGTGAAGCGGATGCGGGCCAGCCCGTCGATCTCGTTCAGGGCCCAGATCAGCCGTGCGAGGCTCCAGTCGCCGCCCTCGCCCACGCCGTGGTAGGCGTTGACGTTCTGACCCAGGAGTGTGATCTCGCGCACGCCGCGCTCCACCAGATCGCGCGCCTCCGCCAGAATGCGCTCTGCCGGGCGGCTGACTTCCGCCCCGCGCGTGTAGGGCACCACGCAGAAGGCACAGAACTTGTCGCAGCCCTCCTGCACCGTGAGAAAGGCCGTCGGCCCGCGCTGCGCCTTGGGGCGCGCTTTCAGGTGCTCGAACTTGTCTTCCTCGGGGAAATCGGTGTCCAAAGCCTTCTCACCCGCGCGCGCCTTGGCCTCCATCGCGGGCAGGCGGTGATAGCTCTGTGGCCCTACCACGAGATCCACCATCGGCTGGCGCTTCATGATCTCTTCGCCCTCGGCTTGCGCCACGCAGCCCGCCACGCCGATCTTCAGATCCGGCTTCTCTGCCTTCAGCGGCTTGAAGCGGCCCAGCTCCGAGTAGATCTTCTCAGCCGCCTTTTCGCGGATGTGGCAGGTGTTGAGCAGGATCATATCCGCATCATCCGGGCTGTCCGTCGTCACATAGCCCGAGCCGCCCAGCGTTTCCGCCATACGCTCGCTGTCGTAGACGTTCATCTGGCAGCCATAGGTCTTGATGTAGAGCTTCTTGGGTGCGGACATGGGACGGGCCTTGCGGTTTTTTCCGGTTCAGCCCGCGCTCCTACAGAAAAGCGCCCTTGGCTGCAACGCTTGCATTGAACCGGGAATTAACGGAGTTTGCCTCAAAATACAGGCCAGAGCGGCAAAGGGCGATCATGTTTTACGGCGACCTTCAGGATTTTCTGAGCAACGGCAAGGCGGCGCTGGCCAAGGGGCCGGTGGCGATGATCCTCGTGGAGGATCTGGTCGAGGTGGATACAACGATCCGACATCACCAGAACATCGGCTTCGCCTCCGTGCTCGTCTTTGCGCCAGATGAGCTGGTGCTGCCGCCTGAGCTTGAGGCAACCGTCCACCGCATCCGCTTTGACACCCATGCCGACGCCGCCATGCAAACGGCGGTGAACGCGGTGATCAAGGCTGCGCCGGGGATCTGGATGTATTACTGCTTCAACGCGGAATACCTGTTCTACCCCTTCAGCGAGACGCGCAGCGTCGCCGAGATGCTGGCCTTCCACACCGAAGAGCGCCGCGATGCGATGCTCTGCTATGTTGTGGATCTCTACGCGGGCGATCTGGCAGACCACCCTGATGCCGTGTCGCTGGAAGACGCCTATATGGATCGCTCCGGCTATTACGCGCTTGGCCGCTTCCGGGGCCGCGACAGCGAGGCGATGGAGCGGCAGTTGGATTTCTTCGGCGGGCTGCGCTGGCGGTTTGAGGAGCATGTGCCGTTTGAGCGCCGCCGGATCGACAGGATCGGCCTGTTTCGCGCCGCGCCCGGGCTCACCTTGCGCGAGGATCACACGTTTTCGGACGAGGAATATAACACCTACGCCTGCCAGTGGCACCACAATCTCACCGCCGCCATCTGCTCCTTCCGGACAGCCAAGGCATTGCGCAAGAATCCGGGTAGCCGCTACGAGATCCACAATTTCCGCTGGCGCAACTCCATGCCGTTCGAATGGCACAGCCAGCAGCTGATGGATCTGGGGCTGATGGAGCCGGGGCAGTGGTTCTAATCGCCTGAGAGCGGTAAACAGCGGCACGCCCCCACCTGCTTTACATCCGGGCCACAGCCGTTAGGCTCGCCGCCATCTTTCATGTGAGCACCCGGCGGGCTGCCGGCCTCACCCAATTCACCCCCCAGAAAATCGAAAGTGCTACCGATGACCGAGATCAAATCGGGCGATACCGTCCGCATTCACTACAAGGGCACACTGGACGACGGTTCCGTCTTTGACTCCTCCGAAGGCCGCGACCCGCTGGAATTCACTGTCGGCTCCGGCCAGATCATCCCGGGTCTGGACGAAGCCCTGCCCGGCATGGCCGTGGGCGAGAGCAAATCCGTGACCATCGCGCCTGAGAAGGCCTATGGTCCCTCCCACGACGAAGCCCGCCAATCCGTGCCCCGCGCCCAGATCCCGGCGGAGATTCCGCTGGAAGTCGGCATCCAACTGCAGATGCAAACCCCCGATGGCCGCGCCATCCCGGTGACGGTTGTCGAGATCACCGAGGACAGCGTCACGCTGGACGCCAACCACCCGCTGGCGGGCAAGGCGCTGACCTTCGATTTCGAAATCGTTTCGATCAACTGATCCGGCAAACACCCCAAACAAACAAAAGCGGCGCCCACTTGGGCGCCGTTTTTCATTCAGCGATCGAGGGGGGGCTTATTTCCGGCGCAGGCGGATCACCACGTCCACCTTGGCGATCTCCGCGCCTTCGGGCGCATCCGGCACGCGGGCGATCTCCAGCTGTTCTTTCGGCGCATCCGTCAGGCGGGCACTGTCTTCCCAGTAGAAATGCGGGTGGTCGGAGATGTTGGTGTCAAAGTAGCTCTTGGAGCCATCCACGGTGATCTCGCGCAAGAGGCCCGCATCGCAGAAAGCGCGCAGCGTGTTGTAGACCGTCGCAAGCGAGACCTTTTCACCCGCATGGCTGGCCGCATCAAACAGGCTTTCCGCCGTCACGTGACGGTTCTGCCCATCGCCCACCAGCAACGCGGCAAGTGCTGTGCGCTGGCGTGTCGGGCGCAGCTCCGATGTGGCAAGCCAATCGGTGGCGCGGGTCTGGGCTTCGGTCATCATCCGTGGCGTCTTCCGTCTGTCCGTGTAAACCATAGTATAAAGGCCGCAATTCGGCAGTTTCAAATGAAAATGAGTCGCGGCTGCCGTGGCGCCTCCCTTGCCCTTGGTCAACCGCCGGTGCTAGAGGGGTTCAATACAAAGAGAACAACAGGCACAAGGGCTGCGGGAACGATGTCGGATTATCCGAACAGCTTTGACAAGGAAGATCTGCTGAAATGCGCGCGTGGCGAGCTGTTTGGCGAGGGCAATGCCCAGCTGCCGGCCCCGCCGATGCTGATGATGGATCGCATCACCGAGATCAGCGGCGACGGCGGTGAACACGGCAAGGGCCATGTGGTGGCGGAGTTTGATATCACGCCCGACCTCTGGTTCTTCGACTGCCACTTCCCGGGCAACCCGATCATGCCCGGCTGCCTTGGCCTTGATGGCCTATGGCAGCTGACCGGCTTCAACCTTGGCTGGCGCGGCTGGCAAGGGCGCGGCTATGCGCTTGGCGTGGGCGAAGTGAAGCTCACCGGCATGGTCCGGCCCGATCGCAAGATGCTCACCTACTACGTGGATTTCACCAAGGCCGTGCAGACGCGCCGCCTGACCATGGGCGTTGCCGATGGCCGCGTGGAAGCCGACGGAGAGGTGATCTACCTCGTCAAGGACATGAAAGTGGCCCTCTCGGCCAACTGACCCCCAATTCGCGAAGAGGAGTGCGCCATGCGCCGCGTCGTCATCACCGGGCTGGGGATCGTCTCGCCCATCGGCAACAATGCAAACG
The DNA here is from genome assembly GCF_025376885.1 of Pseudoruegeria sp. SHC-113. Classification (NCBI taxonomy): domain Bacteria; kingdom Pseudomonadati; phylum Pseudomonadota; class Alphaproteobacteria; order Rhodobacterales; family Roseobacteraceae; genus Pseudoruegeria; species Pseudoruegeria sp. SHC-113. The sequence goes on along the minus strand of NZ_JAHUBR010000003.1, from coordinate 208,091 downwards.
AAGTGCTGGACTCGCTGATGGCCGGCAAATCCGGCATCATCCGCGAGGAAACCTACGCCGAGAACGGCTTCCGCTCGCAGGTGGCCGGCATCCCGCAGATCGATCTGGTGGAAGCCATCGACAAGCGCCAGCTGCGCTTCATGGGGCCGGGTGCCGCCTATAACTACCTCGCGATGGAACAGGCCGTGGCCGATTCCGGGCTGGAGGAAAACGAGGTCTCCAACGTCCGCACCGGCCTGATCATGGGCTCTGGCGGTCCGTCGACCTCCAACTTCTTCACCGCCCACACCATCGTGAAGGAAAAAGGCGCGCCCAAGCGCATGGGGCCCTTCATGGTCACGCGCTGCATGTCCTCCACCAACTCCGCCTGCCTTGCGACGCCCTTCAAGATCAAGGGTGTGAACTACTCGATCACTTCGGCCTGCTCGACCTCCGCCCATTGCATCGGCAACGGCGTGGAGCAAATCCAGCTCGGCAAGCAGGACATCGTCTTTGCCGGCGGCGGCGAGGAAGTGGACTGGACGCTGTCGTGCCTGTTCGACGCGATGGGCGCGATGTCCTCCAAATACAACGACACGCCCGAAACGGCCTCCCGCCCGTTTGACGCCACCCGCGACGGTTTCGTGATCGGCGGCGGCGGCGGTGTTGTGGTGCTGGAAGAGCTGGAGCACGCGCTGGCGCGCGGCGCGAAGATCTACTGCGAAGTCACCGGCTACGGCGCCACCTCCGACGGCTACGACATGGTCGCGCCCTCTGGCGAAGGCGGCGAGCGCTCCATGAAACTCGCGCTCTCCACGCTGGGCGAGGATCGCTCGGTGGATTACATCAACGCCCACGGCACCTCGACGCCCGCAGGCGATGTGACGGAAGTGGAAGCGGTGCGCCGCGTGTTCGGCGAGGGCAACACGCCCCCGATCGCCTCCACCAAATCGCTCACCGGTCACAGCCTTGGCGCGACCGGCGTGCATGAGGCGATCTATTCGATCCTGATGATGGAGAACAACTTCATCGCCGCCTCGGCCAACGTCACCGAACTGGACCCGGCCCTGAAACCGGAAGAGATCGTCACCACCCGCCGCGACAACGTGAAACTGGATACGGTGCTCTCCAACAGCTTCGGCTTCGGCGGCACCAACGCCACGCTTGTGATGTCCAAATACCGCGACTAAGGGCGCGGCGGTTTCTGAAAGTCATCAAGGGCTGCCCTGATCGGGCGGCCCTTTTTCATTGGGCTGCGCGCATTGGCCTTCGGATTGACACGCCTCACACGACCCGAAATACTACCCAGTAGCACTGGAGGCCAACATGAGTGTCAAAGCGTCGATTTCCCTGACCGAGTCGCAAGAGGCCTATGCCCGCAGGCTTGTGGCAGAAGGCAGGTTTGCGAGCCTGAGCGCGGTCTTGCAACAGGGGCTGGAATTGCTTCGGGATCAATCGCAAACCTCTGACGCGTTGCGCGCACTTCTTGAGGCGCGGCGCAAGGGCGATTTCCAATCCCTGGAGGACGGGCGAAAGGCAACATCAGACATGATCGCGCGCAAGCGGGCCGAGCGTGGCCTTTAAGTTCACGCGGGCGCGCGGTGTCGCCGCCGACCTTGAAGTGATCTTTGATTTCCTAGTCGCGTCGGCCGAGGGGTTCGGCGAGGATACGGAAACGGCTTTTGCCATGGCGCAGCGGCGCATTGGCCAGATCGAAGCCGATATGGAAAGGCTTGGCGATGCGCCCCTGCAAGGCAGCTTGCGGCCGCACCTTGGTCAAGGCATCCGTAACGTGACCAAGGGGCGCGCGGTTTTCTATTTTGACGCCGACGAACGGGCTGAAACGGTCCGCATCCTTGCGGTTTTCTTTGGCGGGCAGGATCACGACACCCGAATACTCCTGCGCCTGCTCACAGGCAGCTGAGCACCTGTTACTGCCACGGCCAACAGGTGCCGCCCGCTCCAAATGTCGACTACATCAAACTCCGGGCGTAGGCCTCCAGCTGGGTGGCCACCGTACCCCAGCCGTCAAAGAAGCCCATATCCTCATGGCCCTTTCGCGCCTCAGCGCTGCGGTGGCGGGCGGTGGCCGTGTAGGTGGTGCCGCCGCCTTCGGCATCGGCGAAATCGACGATGGCCGTCATGAACGGGTCGGCGGCGGGCTTCCAGCCTTCGGTGTAGGTATCGGTGAACACCAACCTCTCCTGCGGGATGATCTCGAGGTAGACGCCTTGGTTGGCCATGAGCTGGCCGTCGATGTTCATCACCGTGTTGAACCGCCCGCCGACGCGCAGATCGATTTCGCAGGAGTCGATCCCGTAGGGCTTGGGCACGAAGAAATGCCTGATGTGCTCGGGCGTCGTCCAGCACGCCCACAAGAGGGCGCGGGGGGCGTTCAGGGTGCGGGTGAAGCTGAGGTCTGTCTCGGGATCAAGGATCATGGGGTTTCATCCGTTGTGAGGGTGGTGACATAGGCGTCGAACCGGTCCAGCCGCCCCTCCCAGAGGGCGCGCTGTTCGGAAAGCCAGCTGTGAACGGGGGCGAAGGCCTCGGGCGACAGGCGGCAGATGCGGCTGCGCCCTTCTTTCTGCGTTGCGATCAGCCCGGCGGCTTCCAGCTTACGCAGATGCCCCATGAAGGAGGGCAGCGCCATATCATGAGGCGCGGCCAACTCGCTCACCGTGGCAGGGCCGCGCGCCAGCCGCTCAAGAATGCCGCGCCGCGTCGGATCGCCCAGCGCGGTGAAACAGGCATCGAGGGAGGGATCATACTTAGCCATGTGACTAAGTTTAAGTTCCACCTCCGCCTGAGTCAATAAACTTAGCCAAACGACTAAACATCATGACGTGCGGGGTTTTGTCCGACACAACCTACAGCTAGGGTCACACCACGCGACCAGCAGGAGCCACCGGCGATGAAACTTCCCTTTGTCAATCAGATCGGCCTGATGGACGAGACCGCCACACGGCTCAAAGGCATCATCGCACAAGACCCGGCCCTGAGCGGGGCAAAGATCCAGAAGTTCATCAAGGCCAAGCCGGACCGCGCCGTGTTCATCGGCAAGCTTGGCGGTGAGCGGGTGATCTTCAAACTGTATTCGGGCGACAAGGCGCTGGAAACGGTTGAGCGGCAGGTGGCGGAACTGGCCTATCTGGAAGGCTTCATGTCCGAGGGGCCGCTTCAGGCCCTGCAAATGCGCCATGCGCGGCCGGACGCCGGGCTGGCTGTTCTGTCTTTCGTACCGGGCAACCGGCTGGACGAGGTGATGGCGAAAGCCGATGCCGCCAAGCGGCGGCGGCTGGTGGCGCAATGCGGCAGTTGGCTGAAGCGATATACCTCGGGCCGCCAACGTCTGGCCAATTTCGGCCCCCATTACTGGGTCGAGAAACGCGCAGGCCTTGCCGCGCAGATCCCCGATGCCGACGATCAGGCGCTGGCCGCCCGCCTGCACGACAACATGCATCGCCGCGCGCCGCTGGTGGCCGGGGCCGATGTGTGCCAAGCCGCCACCCACGGCGATTTCACCACGCTCAATCTCTCGTTCCATCAAGGCACGCTCTACGGCTTCGATATCCAGGGCGAAAGCTGGATGGCCCTGAGTCAGGAGGTGGCGCGCTTCCTCGTCTACCTGCAGATCACCTATCCGCACCCCTCCGGCCGCTTGCGGCTTGGGATTTCGGAGCCCGACATGAAGGCCTTCCTGAAATGCGGGCTGCTGGATCCGAAGGAAGAAACCACCACCCTGCCCTTCTTCATCGCCTCCCAGCTTCTGGGCCGCTTCGTGCAGGAATACAAACGCCCCGAAACACGCGCCAACACGCGCGCCGCGATCGAGGCCTTTCTGGAGTTGCCGCTCAGCCCGGACGCGCTCGCCGCGCTGCGCTAAAGCCGCTCACCCGGCGGGCGTCATGATCCCCAGCGCTGCGCCGGTGGGATCGGTGATGATCGCGATGCGCCCCACGCCGGGAATGTCAAAGGGCGGGCGCAGGATCTCCCCACCTTGGGCCTTCGTTGCCTGCAGCGCGGCGTCCAGATCGGCTACGGCGAAATAGGTAAACCAATGGGGCGGCACCTCCTCCATGCCCGGCAGGGGGGCCATGTCCATGATCCCAGCCACGGGCTGATCGTTGCGGCTGCCCATGTAGTAAGTGCCCATCTTGGGATCCTGCATCGGCATCTGCGAGATCGTCCAGCCGCAGACGGTTTCGTAGTAGTGCAGCGCGGCTTTCACGTCCCGCGTCATCAATTCGCTCCACCAGACCTTGCCGTGATGCTCCGCTGCGCCGCTCATCGCTGAATTCCTTTCCTTGTGCCCCGCCACCTTAGCACGACAATTGGCATCTGCCCCCCTCCCGTGCCACTCTCGCGCCAGTTTGCGACATGAAGGAGCGCCCGATGCCCGTCACCACCTGCGTTTTCGATGCCTATGGCACGCTCTTTGACGTGGCCGCCGCCGCACGGCAAGCGGCGGGCGAGCCGGGGCGCGAGGCCTTCGCCGCGCATTGGGTGAAAGTGGCCAGCGACTGGCGGCTCAAGCAGTTGCAATACACCTGGCTGCGCGCTGTCGTCGGGGCGCACACCGATTTTTGGGAGGTCACGCAGAACGGGCTCGACTGGGCGCTGGAGGCCTCTGGCCTCACCGATCCCGACCTGCGCGAACGGCTGCTGGCGCTCTACTGGGAGCTCTCCGCCTACCCGGAAGTGCCCGCGATGTTGAGCCAGTTGAAGGCGCAGGGTTTCCAAACGGCCATCCTCTCCAACGGCTCGCCCGCCATGCTGGAAGGCGCGGTGCGCTCCGCCGGCGTCGGCGATGTGCTGGACGATGTGCTCTCGGTCGAGAGCGTTGGCATCTTCAAGCCGGATGCGCGCGTCTACGATCTGGTGGGGGCGCGCTTCGGCTGCACCAAGGAAGAAGTGCTCTTCGTCTCCTCCAACGGATGGGACGCAGGCTGCGCCACCGGCTACGGGTTTCACACGGTTTGGGTCAATCGGGGTGGGGAACCTGTTGACCGCCTGCCCTGGGTTCCGGCACATACGCTCTCAGATCTGACCACCATTCCGGAATTGGCCCAATCCCTTTGATACAGCGTTTCACGTCCAGCGACGGCCTGTCGCTTGCCTATACCGACGAGGGCGAGGGGCTGCCGCTCCTGTGCCTTGCCGGGCTCACCCGCAACGGCCGCGATTTCGATCACCTCGCCCCGCATCTGGAAGGCATCCGTCTGATCCGCCCCGATTACCGGGGCCGAGGCGAAAGCGACTATGCCGAGGATTTCCACACCTATTCCATCCCCGTTGAAGCGCGGGACGTGGTGGAATTGATGGATTACCTCGGGCTTGAGAAGGCCGCGATACTTGGCACCTCACGCGGCGGGCTCATCGCCATGGCGCTGGCCGCCACGGTGAAGGACCGCCTGCTCGGCGTCTGCCTCAACGACATCGGCCCCGAAATCGCCGCCGACGGGTTATCTTACATCATGGGCTACCTGGGCCGCCGCCCGGCCCAGCGCTCCCTGCCCGAGATCGCCGCCGCCCGCGCCAAGCTGATGGACGGCTTTGCCAATGTGCCGCCAGAGCGCTGGCTCGCCGAGGCGCAGAACCACTACCGCGAGACAGAGGCTGGCATCGAGTTGCGCTACGACAAGCGCCTGCGCGACGCGATCGAGGCCGCCGGGGCCGCCCCCGTGCCCGATCTCTGGCCTCTGTTTGACGCTTTCGCCGGCCTGCCGCTGGGCCTGATCCGGGGCGCGAACTCCAACCTGCTCACCGCCGAGACCGCCGCTGCCATGCGCGCGCGCCGCCCGGACATGCATTTCGCCGACGTCCCCGATCGCGGCCACGTGCCCTTCCTTGACGAGCCCGAAAGCCTCGCCGTGATCCACGCTTTCCTGAAAGAGCTGCAATGAACATCCAGATGATCGAGGCCGCCAATGCGCGCCTCGCCGGCAACCGTCGCCGCACCCAGATCCTGAACTCCCCCTTTCTGGACGAGATCGCGGGCCGCCGCGTTTATGTGAAGCCCGAATGCCTGCAGCAGACCGGCAGCTTCAAATTTCGCGGGGCTTACAATGCCATCGCCTCCCTGCCCGAGGCGATCCGCGAGAAGGGCGTGCTGGCCTTTTCCTCCGGCAACCACGGGCAGGGCGTGGCATATGCCGCGCGCATGTTCGGCATCCGCGCTGTTGTGGTGATGCCGTCGGATGCGCCCAACCTGAAGATCGAGAACACCCGCGCGCTTGGGGCGCAGGTGGTGCTGTATCAGCGCGACACAGAGGACCGCGCCGAGATCGGCGCGCGGCTGGCCGCCGAACAGGGGCTGACGCTGATCGCTCCCTTTGATGAGCCGCAAGTGATCGCCGGGCAGGGCACCATCGGCCTTGAGATTGCCGAACAGGCCCGCCTGCGCCGGGTGTCGGAGGCCGATGTGTTGATCCCCTGCGGTGGCGGCGGGCTGACCTCGGGCGTGGCGCTGGCGCTGGAGGCCAAGGCCCCCGGCCTGCGTGTGCGCCCGGTGGAACCCGAAGGCTTTGATGACGTGACCCGCTCGCTTGTCTCCGGCGAGATCGAGCGCAACCCCACCACGGCAGGCTCGATCTGCGACGCAATCGTCACCCAGAGCCCCGGCAACCTGACCTTCCCGATCCTTAAGCGCCTCTGCGGCCCCGGCATCGTGGTGAGCGAGGCCGATTGTCTCTGCGCCATGGCCACGGCCTTCACCCGGCTTAAATTGGTCGTGGAGCCCGGCGGTGCCGCCGCGCTGGCCGCTGCGCTCTACCATGGCGATGCGATCGAGGGCGACGCCGTCTTCGTGGTGGTCTCGGGGGGCAATGTGGATGCCGCCATCTTCCAGCGCGCGCTGGAAGACTGGGGTTAAGAGACAGGACAGGAGAACACCATGGCAGCCTCCGTCTACGACAGCGCGATCTACCGCGATCTTTTCCTCGATGCCGAGGCCGGGAAGCTGTTTTCCGACAGCGCCGTGGTGCGCGCCATGCTGATCGTGGAAGGCGCGCTCGCCAAGGCGCAAGGGGGCTGCGGCGTGATCCCGGAGGAAAGCGCCTTCTTCATCCATCGCGCGAGCCTTGAGTGCCAGATCGATCCCGCCGGGCTTTCGGCGGGCACCGGGCAATCCGCCGTCGTGGTGCCCGCCCTCGTGGCCGCCTTCCGCAAGGCGATGGAAGCGCCGGAGCACGCACAATACATCCACTGGGGCGCGACCTCGCAGGACATCATGGACACCGGGTTGGTCCTGCGCCTGCGCCAGTTGCTCACGCTCTTTGACAAACGCATCGACGCCCTGCTCGCCGCCTTCGCCACGCAGGCCGAAGCCCATGCCGACTTGCCAATGGCCGCGCGCACCTTTGGCCAGATCGCCACGCCCACGAGCTTCGGCGCACAGGCCGCTGAATGGGGCGCGCCGCTGCTGGCCCACCGCAGCCGCCTCGCCGCCCTGCGTGGCGAGGTACTGAAGGTGAGCCTCTCCGGGGCCTCCGGCACCCTCGCGGCGATGGGGCCAAAGGGAACCGATGTGCGCGCGAAACTGGCGGAAGGGCTGGCGCTGGCCGATCCCGGCGCAAGCTGGCACAGCCAGCGCGAAGGCCTCGCCGCGCTGTGCGGCTGGATGGCGGGCCTCTGCGCGAGCCTTGCGAAATTCGGCGAGGATCTGGTGCTCCTGAACCAGAACGAAGTGGCCGAGATCACCCTGCCCGCCGGCGGGGCCTCCTCCACCATGCCGCAGAAACGCAACCCGGTGCAGCCGACGCTGCTCATCGCCATCGCCCGCAGCGCCACCGGCCTGAACGCCGCGCTGCAGGGCGCAGCCACTCACCGCCAGCAGCGCGACCCGGCGGCCTGGATGGTGGAATGGATGCTTCTGCCCCAGCTCTGCCTCGGCACCGCCCGCGCGCTGGCCGTGGCGATTGAATTGGCCGAGGGCATCACCCCCAACGCCCCCGCCATGGACGCGCGGCTCTCCGATCCGCTGGGCCTGAGCTACGCCGAAGCCCTGAGCTTCGCGCTCGCCGCCCGGATGCGCCGGCCCGAAGCGCAGGCCGAAGTCAAAGCACTCTGCGCTGAGGCGCGGGACACCGGCACCCCGCTGCAGGATCTCGCCGCCGCGCGCTGGCCCGATCTGGATCTCGCCGCGCTCTTCACGCCGCAGGCGCAGCTTGGCACCGCCCCTGCCGAGGCCCGCACCTTCGCCGCAAAAGCCCGCGCTGCCAGCACAGGCTCCGCCTGATGCAAAGCCGCCTGCCCTTCATCTTCATCCTGCTCACGCTGATGATCGACGCCATGGGCGTCGGGCTGATCATGCCGGTGATGCCCGATCTGATCCGCGACGTGCAGGGCGGCGATCTGGCTTCGGCCGCGATCTGGGGCGGCATCCTCGCCACCGCCTTCGCAGTGATGCAGTTTCTGTTCTCGCCCACGCTGGGCAGCCTGTCGGACCGCTTCGGCCGCCGCCCGGTGCTGCTGATCTCGCTCGTGGTGATGTGCCTCGATTACGTCGTCATGGCGCTCGCGGGCACGATCTGGCTGCTGCTTCTGGGCCGCATCATTGGCGGCATCACCGCCGCCACACAGGCCACCGCCGCCGCCTTCATCGCCGACATCTCCGCCCCCGAAAAGAAAGCGCAGAACTTCGGCCTGATGAGCGCGGCCTTCGGCATGGGCTTCGTGCTCGGCCCGCTGATCGGCGGCCTGCTCGCGAGTTTCGGCCCCCGCGCGCCCTTCGTGGCCGCCGCCGTGCTGGCCGGGCTCAACGTGGTGCTCGGCTACTTCGTGCTGCCCGAAACCGTGACAGACCGCATCCGCCGCCCCTTCGAGTGGCGCCGCGCCAACCCCTTCGGGGCCTTCAAGGCAATCTCCAAGCTCGACGGCGTGCGCCCGCTGCTGCTGATCTTCTTCCTCTACCAGCTGGCGTTTTTCGTCTACCCGGCGGTGTGGTCTTACTTCACGCAGGCCAAATTCGGCTGGAGCGCGCAGATGATCGGGCTGAGCCTCGCCTCCTTCGGTATCTCCATGGCGCTGATCCAGGGCGGGCTGATCCGGGTGATCCTGCCGCGCCTCGGTGAATACCGCACGCTGCTCTTCGGCCTGCTGTTCAACGCTTTCGCCTTCCTGCTGATCGCCACCCTGCCCTCGGGCACTGCCGTGCTGGTGCTCACCCCGCTTACCGCCCTTGGCGCGCTGGCCGGTCCTGCGCTGCAGGGGATGATGTCGCGCATGGCCGAGGACAACCAGCAGGGCGAGCTGCAGGGCCTTCTGGGCAGCGTCGCCTCCGTGGCTGTGATCCTGTCGCCATTGGTGATGACCCAGACCTTCAGCCTGTTCAGCCGCGAAGGCGCGAGCCCCTATTTCCCCGGCGCGCCCTTCCTGCTGTCGATGCTGCTGATGGCCGTCTGCCTCCTTATTGCGCTGCGCAGCCGCCCGCAGGCGCTGGCCGACGCACCGTAAACCTGAAAGCGACACGCGGTGTCGCGGATCAGGCTTGCCCCGGCAAAGCCGCGCAGCGCAGTCTGAGCCGATCCCTGCCAAGGAGGCCACCATGCAAAAGATCCGCGCCGCCGTCTGCCACACCCACGGAACACCCCTGCGCATCGAGGAGGTCAGCCTACGCGCCTGCCTCCCCGGCGAGGTGGAAGTCACGGTGGAGGCCTGCGCCATTTGTCATTCCGACATCTCCTACATGGAGGGCGGCTGGGGCGGTGCGCTGCCGGCTGTCTACGGCCACGAGGCCGCCGGCAAGATCACCGCGATGGGTGACGGCAAGAGCCGCTATAAGCTGGGCGACCGCGTGCTCGTGACCCTGATCCGCGCCTGCGGCCACTGCAGCCCCTGCGGCTCGGGCCACCCCGTGGCCTGCGAAGGCGATCGCAGCGCCCCGCCCACGCTCTCTCTCGCCGATGGCACAGCCGTGGAGGCCGCCATGTATTGCGGAGCTTTTGCGGAAAAGGTTGTGGTGCAGGAAAACCAGCTGGCACCCCTTCCCGCAGACATCACCGCCGACGCCGCCTCGCTGCTGGCCTGCGGCGTGATCACCGGCGCGGGCGCGGCCGTGAACACGGCACAGGTGCGCCCGGGGCAAACCGTGGTAGTGATCGGCGCGGGCGGCGTGGGGCTCAACGCCATTCAGGGCGCGCGCATCGCCGGGGCGGCCCAGATCATCGCCGTGGACATGCTGCCCGAGAAACTGGACGCGGCGAAGGACTTCGGCGCGACGGGCGGTATCCTCGCCTCCGAGCCCGACCAGCGCGCCGCGCTGAAGGCGCTCACCGGCGGGCGGCTGGCCGATGCCGTCTTCGTCACCGTCGGCGTGATCCCCGCCTATGAGGCCGCGCCCGCGCTTCTGGCCGCCAACGGGCAGCTCGTGATGGTGGGCATGCCCCACAACGGCGATCTGGCGCGCTACGATCCGGCCACCTTCGCCGCCCTCGGCCAAGGCATGATCGGCTCCAAGATGGGCGACGTGGTGCTGGCCCGCGACATCCCATGGATGATCGATCTCTACCGACAGGGGCGGCTCAAGCTCGATGAGCTGATCAGCGCCCGCTGGCCGCTTGAGGCGATCAACGAAGCGGTGCAGGATACCAAGAAAGGCTCCGCCCGCCGCAACGTGATCGTGTTTGACCAATGAAACTGCAAGACCTCGAGATTTTCACCGTCGCGCCCCCGGCTCCGGGCTGGGGCGGGCGCTACTGGCTCTTCGTGAAGCTCACCACCGCCTGCGGCCTCACCGGCTACGGCGAATGCTACGCGGCCTCGGTGGGGCCGAAAGCGATGGAAGCGGTGATCACGGATGTGTTCACGCGCCACATGCAGGGCGAACACCCGCAGAACGTGGAGCGCATGTTCCGCCGCGCCTATTCCTCCGGCTTCACCCAGCGCCCCGACCTCACCGTGATGGGCGCCTTCTCGGGGCTGGAGATCGCCTGCTGGGACATCCTCGGCAAGGCGCTCGACCGCCCTGTCTGGGCGCTTCTGGGCGGGATGATGAACGAGCGAATCCGCTCCTACACCTACCTCTACCCGCTTGAAAACCAGCCGATGAAGCCGTTCTGGACCTCCCCCGACATGGCCGCCGAATGCGCCATCGAGATGGTGCGCCTCGGCTTCACGGCGGTGAAATTCGACCCGGCCGGCCCCTATACCTTCCGCGGCGGCCACCAGCCCGCGCGTACCGACATCACGATGAGCGCCGAGTTCTGCCGCGCCATCCGCGAGGCCGTGGGCGATCAGGCGGATCTGCTCTTCGGCACCCACGGGCAGTTTTCCACCGGCGGCGCGATCCGCATGGCCAAGGCGATCGAGCCCTATGATCCGCTCTGGTACGAAGAGCCGATCCCGCCCGACAACATCCCCGAAATGGCCAAGGTCGCCCGCGCCACCTCGGTGCCCGTGGCCACCGGCGAGCGGCTGACGACGAAAGCGGAATTCGCCGAGGTGCTGCGGCAGGGCGCGGCGACGATCCTGCAACCGGCGCTGGGGCGCTCCGGCGGGCTCTGGGAAACCAAGAAGATCGCCACGCTGGCCGAGGCCTACAACGCACAGCTCGCCCCGCATCTTTATGCCGGGCCGGTGGAATGGGCGGCCAACATCCACCTCGCTACGACGCTGCCGAACCTTTTGATCGCCGAAACCATCCAGACCGGCGGGGCCTTCCACATGGCGCTGATCAAACAGTCGATCACATGGGAAGACGGCTACATCCTGCCCCCCACCGCACCGGGCCTCGGCATCGACTTCGACGAGGATCTCGCCCGCGCCCACCCCTACACCGGCAGCGGCCTGCACCTCGAAATGCAGGAAGCGCCCTGCGACTACACCAACGGCAACGCCTTCGAGGGCGGCGCTCCAGCCCCGGAGATGTGAGAGCCTGCCCCCTCGCATTCTCGGCAAAACGCGCCTATATGACGCAAACTGCCCCGCACCGCAGGAGCCTTTGCGTGACTCACCCCGGCACTGAGGCGGCACCCGATGTGGATGTCGCCACCATGCAAACCCAGGCCCAACAGGCCGCTGCCCTCCTCAAGGCGCTCTCCCACGAGGGCCGCCTGATGATCCTGTGCAACCTGGTGGAAGGGGAAAAATCCGTCTCCGAACTGGAAGAACGCCTCGGCAGCCGCCAGGCCGCGGTCAGCCAGCAACTCGCCCGCCTGCGGCAGGACGGCATGGTGCAGACCCGCCGCGAGGGCAAGGCGATCTACTATTCGCTCGCCGACGACCGCGCCCGCCGCACGGTCGAGCTGATGTACCAAATGTTCTGCAGCCAGGGCTGAAGGAGATTTCTGCGAGGCTCTGCCTCGCGCTCCGGGATATTTCAGCCAAGCTGAAGGGGCCCCACTTTGTTCTGTTAAATATCTCGGGGGAGTCGGGCCGTGAGGCCCGGCGGGGCAGAGCCCCCTCTTTCCCGGTTTCGGAAGTTTCGGCGGAAAACGCCTTGTCAAAACCGGTTTCATTGGAAAGGCTTGGCCCTGTCCCGCCCCCAGATGACAGAGCCAACCGCCCCGCCATGACCGACGCCAGCGCCTCGTTTTCCACCAAGATCGCCACGCTCATCCGCCGCGTTTATCCAGATGTGGACGCCGACATCCTTGCCTCCAAGATCGTGGAGGCCTTCTGGCCGGAAGGCAGTAGCCGGCGCAAGCGGGGGCGCAAGCCGGGCAACAACCTCTGGAGCGAGAAGGACGCGCTGCTGATCACCTATGGCAATTCGGTGGTCGACGGCGCGCATAAGCCGCTCGATATCCTGCGCGATTTTCTCGACACCTACATGCAGGGCACCGTGAACGGCGTGCATATCCTGCCCTTCTTCCCCTACACCTCGGACGATGGTTTTGCCGTAACTGACTATCGCGCAGTGAACCCCATTCTGGGCGACTGGCCCGACATCAACCGCATCGGGGCAGATTTCAAGCTGATGAGCGATCTGGTGCTCAACCATGTTTCGAGCCAGAGCCATTGGTTCAACAGCTACCTGCAGGGCCATGCGCCCTATGACGGCTTCTTCTTCGAAGCGAGCCCGGAAGATGATCTGTCCGACGTCGTGCGCCCGCGCACCCACCCCCTGCTGCGCGAAGTGGAGACGGCAAACGGCCCGCGACATGTCTGGTGCACGTTCAGCCACGACCAGGTGGATCTGGATTTCCGCAACCCGGAGGTCTTGCTGGAATTCCTGCGCATCATGCGCCTGCATATCGACAATGGGGTGCGCATCATCCGGCTCGATGCCGTGGCCTTCCTCTGGAAGGAGGCCGGGACGCCCTCGATCCACCTGCCGCAGACCCATGCCATCGTGCAGCTGATGCGGCTTCTGTGCGATTACGCCACCGAAACCGTGGTGCTGCTGACCGAAACCAATGTGCCCAACGCCGAGAACCTTTCCTATTTCGGCAACCGCAACGAGGCCCATGCGGTGTACAACTTCACCCTGCCGCCGCTGGTGCTGCACGCCATGCTGTCGGGCACCGCGCGCTATCTGAACCGCTGGCAGGTGACGATGCCGCCCGCGCAGCTGGGTTGTGCGTATCTCAACTTCACCGCCTCCCATGATGGCATCGGCATGCGCCCCGCCGAAGGCGTGTTGCCGGAGGAAGAGAAGCAGAAGGTCATCGGTTCGGTGAAGGCCTTCGGCGGCAAGCTGAACATGCGCGCGCTGCCCGGCGGGGGTGAGGCACCCTATGAGCTGAACATCACCTTCTTTGACGCCATGAAGGGCACCTTTGCGGGCGAGGATAATCTGCAGATCGCGCGCTTCCTTGCCAGCCAGACCATCGTCATGGCGCTGGAGGGCATCCCGGCTTTCTACATCCATTCCGTCACCGCCTGCCACAATGATCTGGAGGCGGTGGAGAAGACGGGCCAGAACCGCTCCATCAACCGCCATCGCTGGGATTACCCCACCTTGCGCGAAAAGCTCGACGATCCCGACACGCCACAGGCGCAGGTGATGAACGGGCTGCGCGAGCGCATCCGCATCCGCTGCGCGCAATCGGCCTTCCACCCCAATGCCACGCAGTTCACCCTGCAACTGGACGAACGGCTTTTTGGCGTCTGGCGGCAGAGCCTTGATCGCGATCAATCCATTTTCGCGCTGCACAATGTGAGCGCCGAAACGGTGGAGGTCTCGCCCTTTGCGATCAACCTGATCGAGGGCGAGGATTGGGTGGACCTGCTTTCAGGCGAGCGCATTTCGGCGGAAGGCGGCGATATTGCCTTCGCGCCCTATCAGTGCCGCTGGATCACCAACCGCCGCAAAACCTAGCCGAACTCCGCCTCATCTGCGGCCACGGCTGCGCGCATGTCGCGCATCAGGTCGGGGTCGGCGGCATGGACGCGGTTCCACGTCGGGATGAAAGGCGTTTCGGCCGGGTTTTCGAGGAAGACCTGCCCGGCCTGCACGATGTTCTGGGCAAAAAGCTCGATGCTGCGCTCTTCGAGGTGGCGGTCAATCGTGAGCCCGTTCATCTTGGCGTCGGAATAATAGCACTCCAGCAGATCCAGCGCGGAGCGGTAGTAGGTGGCTTTCAGGGAGCGGAAGATCTCCTCCGAGAACACCGTGCCATCGGCGGCGAGCTTGCGAAAGATCGCCTTGCAGATGTCCACCGACATGCGCGACAGCCCGGTGGAGGCGTCCTCTTCGCTCAGGGGCTGGTGCTTGTGGTCGTAATTGTCGGAGATTTCCACCTGACACACGGATTTCGGCGCGAGGTTGCGCCAGGCTTCCGAGAGCACGCCGATCTCGAGCCCCCAGTCCGACGGAATGCGCAGATCGGGGAGGATGCCCGTGCGCATGGCGAACTCGCCGGAGAGCGGGTAGCGGAAGGTGCGCAAGTAATCGAGGTAGTCGCGATCCCCGATCACGCGCTTGAGCGCGATCAGGATCGGCGAGACAAGCAGGCGGCTCACGCGGCCGTTCATCTTGTCTTCACCCACCCGTGCATAATAGCCCTTGGCCACCTGATAGGGGAAATTCGGATTGGCCACCGGGTAGACAAGGCGCGCCAGCATCTCGCGCTCGTAGGTGAGGATGTCGCAATCGTGGATGGCGGCCACGGCGGTGTCCTGGCAGGCGATGGTGTAGCCGAGGCAGAACCAGACGTTGCGGCCCTTGCCGCGTTCGCCGGGGTTCAGGCCGAGTGCTTCCAGTCGGGCGCTGATCGCCTGCATGCGGGGGCTGTCGTTCCAGATCACCACGTGGTTCTGCGGCAGCCGGCTGAAGAACTGGCGCGCGTGGCGGTATTGGGCGGCGTCGGCGCGGTCCAGCCCGATGACGATGCGGTGCAGATAGCTGACGTGGGAGAGCTCGTCGAGGATATGGGGCAGCGCCGCGCCTTCCAACTCGGAAAAGAGCGAGGGCAGGATCAGCCCGATGTGGCGGCTTTGGGCGAAGCTCGCAAGCTCGGCCTCCAGCGCACCGGGTGCCTGGGTGCGCAGGTTGTGGAGCGTGGCAACATTGCCGTTCTGGTGGAAGTCAGCCATCGATGGCTCCTTTCGGCTCTAGGCCGGTTTGATCAAGGATCTGGTGAATGGCCGCGTTCCAGCCTTCGGGGCCGGGGGCCGTGGGGCGCAACACCTTGCCTTGCGCTTCGGTCTTCAAAGGGGGCAGTGGCGCACGGGCCGGGTTGGCGATGATGGCGGCGACGTCCGCCGCTTCGAGCATCTCGCGATCATTGGGCGCATCGCCCAGCGCGATAACGCGGGGCGAACCGTAGCCCGCGCGGATCTCGGCCATGCGATCAGCCTTGGTGGCCCCGTAGGAGAGCGTCAGGAAGCGTCCGCCTTCGCGGGCGTGAATGCCGAGGGTTTGGAGGTGGCTGAGGAACGTGGCGCGGGCCTCGTCGCTGCCCGTCCAAAGGCCCGGCTCGGAGAACTGACGCCGCGCCGCGAGCGCTGCATTGGCCAAGGGAAGGCCCGTGAGCGCCGAGATACCTTCGGACGTGAGATCGCCGAAGCCAGTGAAGCATGCGCGCAAGGCGCTGGGGAGCGTTTCAAGATCGGCGCGCAGCTTGGCATAGACGTCACCGGAAGACGTGGCCTTAGCCCCCGGTGCCAGTAGCCCTGCGCCGTTCTCGACGATGGCCGGGCAGGCTTTTAGGCCAAGCGACGTGCGCAGGGGGGCGATTTCGGCGGCGGTTTTGCTGGAGGCCATGACAACCGGCACGCCCAGCGCCGCGAGGCGGGCGAGCGCAGGAGCGGCGGGACTGGCGTCATAGGTTTCGTGATCCAGCAGGGTGCCGTCGAGATCGGTGAACACGAGGAATGGCGGGGGCGGCGGCATCGGATCCGGTGCGGTTGTTTACCCGGTGATGTTAGCGCCCGCAGCGGGGCGATGGCAGCGTCTGGTGCAGAAACGCCCGAAACTTTTCGCAATTTCTGCCCGGTCCCAGTGCATATGCCTGAAAATTGTGCGCGAACCTCTAGCGCGCGAGAATACCGTCCACCAGCTCCAGGTCGGCCTTCTGCGAAGCCGTGACCACGAGTTGCGCGTTGGGCAGATCGTTTCCGGCTGTCTTGGCCTCGGCCTGAGCCGGCCCAAGGCCAAAGCCTTCCCAGCGCGCCATGAGCCGCTGCTGCAGCGTCACCATGTCCACGCGCAGGAAGACGGACATATCGACCATCTGCTTCAGATCGCGCCAGCCGGGCTGATCCAGCAGCAGGTAATTGCCTTCCAGCAGCACGATCTTCTGCTCCGGCATCACGCAGCCCGCCGCCGCGCGGGACAGATCGGCGGCGCGGTCAAACACCGGGTAGTAGACCGGCGCGCGCGGGTTGCCGAGACGCACGATCAGATCGCGCAGCCCAGCCAGATCGAACGTATGCGGCGCGCCCTTGCGGGGCCGCCAGCCCTGTGCGTCGAGAAGCGCATTATCCAGGTGAAACCCGTCCATCGGCACGACGCAGGCATTAGCACCCAGCCGCGCGCCGATGGCTTCGGCCAGCGTGGATTTACCCGAGCCGGGCGGCCCAGCGATGGCCACGACGAAACGGGCACGCCCCTGCGCGCGCGCCGCGATCGCCTCCGCGGCCTGCCGGGCCCCGAGCTCAAGGCTCATGCCGCCGCCACTTCGGCAGGCGGCTCTTTCGCGCCCGTCATGAAGGCCACGGCGTCGGACATGGTGTAATCCTTCGGATCGACCACGCAGAGCCTGCGCCCCAGCCGGTGCACATGGATGCGGTCCGCCACCTCGAAGACATGGGGCATGTTGTGGCTGATCAGGATGATCGGGATGCCACGCGATTTCACGTCGAGGATCAGCTCCAGCACCCGGCGGCTTTCCTTCACGCCGAGCGCCGCGGTGGGTTCATCAAGGATGATCACCTTGGAGCCGAAGGCCGCTGCCCGCGCCACCGCAACCCCCTGCCGCTGCCCGCCTGAGAGCGTCTCCACCGCCTGGTTGATGTTCTGGATCG
Organism: Pseudoruegeria sp. SHC-113; assembly: GCF_025376885.1. Taxonomy (NCBI): domain Bacteria; kingdom Pseudomonadati; phylum Pseudomonadota; class Alphaproteobacteria; order Rhodobacterales; family Roseobacteraceae; genus Pseudoruegeria; species Pseudoruegeria sp. SHC-113. The sequence continues at coordinate 190,700 of NZ_JAHUBR010000003.1, read as the reverse complement.
TCATCAGCCCCAGCTCGCTGAGCTTGTCACGGGCAAAGCGCTCCATCGCGGGTTTGTCGAGCTGGCGCAGGTATTTGCCGCGAAAGCCCGGTTTGCGGATTTCCCGCCCCATGAACATGTTGTCGGTGATCGAGAGCGCGGGCGACATGGCGAGCGTCTGGTAGACGGTCTCGATCCCCGCCGCACGGGCCTCGATGGGGGTGCGGAAGGCCACCTTCTGGCCTTCCAGAAAAACCTCCCCCTCATCCGGGATCACCGCGCCGGAGACAGCCTTGATGAGCGAGGATTTCCCCGCGCCGTTGTCGCCGATTACCGCGAGGATCTCCCCCGGCAGCAGGTCGAAATCGCAATGGTCCAGCGCGGTGACCTTACCATAGCGTTTGACAAGGTTGCGCCCCTTGAGAATGGGTTCCACGCTCATGACGAGACCTCCCGGATCCATTGGTCGACCGCCACGGCGGCAATGATGAGCACCCCGATGAGCAGGAAGGTCCATTGCGGATCCGCCCCGGCCATGCGCAGGCCCAGTTCGAAAACACCCACGATCAGCGCGCCGAAGAAAGCGCCAAGGATCGAGCCGCGCCCGCCGAACAGCGAGATGCCCCCGATCACAACGGCCGTGATGGCCTGAATGTTGCCGATCACGCCGGTGGTGGCGGAAGGCGACACCGAGCCGAAGCGCCCGATCATCACCCAGCCCGCGAGCGCGCAGATGAAGCCCGCCAGCATGTAGACGCTCATCAGCGTGCCATGCACGTTCACCCCGGCCAGCTGCGCGGCTTCGGGATCATCGCCCACGGCATAGACATGCCGCCCCCAGGCGGTGGATTTCAGCGCATAGGCCAGGATCAGCACCAGCAGCACCATGAGCACCACGCCCAGCGTGAAGGTGGCCCCGGCGAATTGCAGCTTCACGCCCATGAATTGCAGGAAAGGGGCCTCGGCCTCGATGTCCTGACTGCGAATGGTTTCATTGGCGGAATAGAGGTAGTTCGCGGCCAGAACGATCTGCCACATGCCGAGCGTCACGATGAAAGGCGGCAGCTTCACGCGGCTCACGAGCCAGCCCGAGACAGCGCCAAGCGCCGTGCCGACGCCAAGGCCGATCACCACCGAAACCGGGGCCGGCACGCCGTAGCGGAAGGTGAACTGCCCCATGATCACGCTTGTCAGCACCGCGATGGCACCAACCGAAAGATCGATGCCCGCAGTGAGGATGATGAGCGTCTGCGCGGCGGCCAGCACGCCCACGATCTGCACCTGCTGCAGGATCAGCGTCAGCGCGAAGGGCGACAGGAAGCGCGAGCCCAGCAGCAGGCCGAAGCCGATCACCGCCGCGACCAGAACGATCAGCGGCACGAGGGCGGGATTGCTGTGAAGCGCGTTGTGGAAATGGCCCAAGAGGCCCTTCTTGTGATCTTCGAACGAGGCAACCTCACCCGCGCGGCTGGCGGCTGTCTCGTAATTGTCGGACTCCGACATATCTCCTCCTTGCCCCTGCTCAGGGCATGAAAAAAGGGGTGGGATGCGTGGCCCACCCCCTCATTCAAACTGTGGGTGCAATGCGCCCGACCGGTCAAGCCGGGCGCGAAGGGCTTAGCCCCAGCAGAGGTCCATGCCTTCTTTCACCGAGATGGAGTCCACACCGTCGGCGGGCTTGTCCGTCACCAGCGCGACGCCGGTGTCGAAGAAATCCTTACCGTCGGTGGCGGCAGGTTTGGTGCCGTCCTTGGCCCAGGCCGCGATGGCTTCGATGCCGAGGGAGGCCATCAGCAGCGGGTATTGCTGCGAGGTGGCCCCGATCACGCCGTCGGCCACGTTCTGCACGCCGGGGCAACCACCATCGACGGAGACGATGAGCACGTCGTTCTCGCGGCCGATGGATTTCAGCGCTTCATAAGCGCCAGCCGCGGCCGGTTCGTTGATGGTGTGCACCACGTTGATCGAGGGATCCTTGGCCAGCAGGTTTTCCATCGCGCGGCGGCCGCCTTCCTCGTTACCGGCTGTCACGTCGGAGCCGACGATACGCGGATCGTCTTCATCGCCGATCACGTTCGGGTCGGCCAAATCGATGCCGAAACCTTGCAGGAAGCCCTGGTTGCGCAGCACGTCCACCGTGGGCTGGGACACGGCCAGATCGAGCGTTGCGATGCGGGCGTTGGCCACACCCTCTTCGCCCAGCGTTGCGGCGGCCCATTTGCCGATCAGCTCGCCAGCAAGGAAGTTGTCGGTCGCGAAGGTCATATCGGCAGAGTCGATGGGCTCCAGCGGGGTGTCGAGCGCGATCACGAGGATGCCTGCGTCACGGGCCTGTTTCACCACCGGCACGATGGAGGCGGTGTCAGAGGCGGTCAGCAGGATGCCCTTTGCGCCGTTGGCGATGCAGGTTTCGATGGCCTGCACTTGTGTTTCATGGTCGCCGTCGACCTTGCCGGCGTAGCTGTTGAGCGCGATGCCCAGCTCTTCGGCCTTGGCGGTCGCGCCTTCGCGCATTTTCACGAAGAAGGGGTTGGTATCGGTTTTGGTGATGAGGCAGGCGCTCACGCTGTGGCCGTCCGCGAAGGCGGGGGCGGCGGACAGGGCGATGGCGGCAACAGCGCTGCCGAAAAGGCTCTTACGAATGGTCATCTGAGTTTCCTCCCTAGAACTCTGAAATGTGCCCGTCAGCCCCTCCACGGGCCGGGCGACGCGATCAAAACACACGGATTCTCTCCCCCTGTCAATAAATAAATCAAGTTGATTTATCTATCGAGACGATTGACAATCATCCTGTGGGACCGGAGGAGGCACTCCCATGGAACAAGACAACCCGACAAGCGAGGCCCCGGCGGCCGGCGTGACGATCTCAACCCTTCGGGGCGGGGCCAATGCTGCGCGGGTGCGCGAGCACAACGAGCGGCTCGTGCTCTCGCTGATCCGCCGCCATGAGACGCTTTCCCGCGCCGAGGTGGCGCGGCTGAGCGGGCTTTCCGCCCAGACGGTGACGGTGATCATGCGTGCGCTGGAGGAGGAGGGCCTTCTGCTGCGCGGCGCGCCGGTGAAAGGCAAGGTGGGCCAACCGTCGATCCCGATGCGGCTGAACCCGGACGGAGCGTTTTCGATCGGGCTGAAGGTCGGGCGGCGGAGTGCGGATCTGGTGCTGGTGGATTTCCTCGGCCACGAGCTGCAGCGCCGACGGATCGCCTACAAGAACCCGCGCACGACTGACATCGTGCGCTTTGCGGCGGAGGTCTCGGCGGCGATGCTGGAGACCCTGCCCGCAAAATCGCGCTCCCGCTGCGCGGGGATCGGCATCGCGACGCCGTTCGAGCTGTGGAACTGGGGCGCGCAGGTGGGGGCCTCGCCGGAGGATATGGCCGCTTGGCGCGGCTTTGATCTGGCGGGCGAGATCGAGGCGGCCACCGGCCTGCCCACCCATCTGCAGAACGACGCCACCGCCGCCTGCGGCGCGGAGCTTGCGCTGGGGCGGGGGCGGGAGTTCGAGAATTACTGCTACTTTTTCATCGGCTTTTTCATCGGCGGCGGCATCGTGCTCAACAACGCCATTTTCGAGGGGCCTACGGGCAACGCCGGGGCGATGGGCGCGATGCCCCTGCCCGGCCGCGGCCCCGGCTATACCGCGCTCTTGGACGAAACCTCGCTCTTCACGTTGGAGAACCGCCTGCGCGCGGCGGGCAGCGACCCTTCCGTGCTCTGGGAACACCCGGACAGCTGGGGCGATCTGGGCCCGCTGGTGACGGAATGGGAAGATCTGGTGGCCGAGAACCTCGCCATGGCAGCGGCCTCCATCAGCGCGGTGATCGATTTCCCGACCATCGTGGTGGACGGCGGCTTTCCGGGCGAAGTGCGCGACAGGATAGCGGCCAAGGCAAACGCCCGCTTTCAGGCGCTCGGCCTGCGCGGCCTCAGCCCGCTTGAGATCGCCCCCGGCACCATCGGCCCCAACGCGCCCTCCATGGGCGGGGCGATCCTGCCGATCCTGTCACGGTTTTTCATCACACAGGCGGGGATTTAGAGCGGTATCGAGCCAGATCCCAAACGAAAACTTCATTCGACAAGGGCAGCCCTGGACCGCCGGGTGGGGGCAAAAGCCGCCGCGTCGTGCCATAGGCACGCCTCCGGCGTAGGGGGGGGCGGTCGGGGGCTGCCCGGCGTACCGCCGGGCAAAAGCGCAGATTTCGGAAAGTTTTTAATAAAACCGGCGCATGTAGCGCCGGCCTTCTTAACATCGTCAGGCGAAACGGATCAGGACTGCCCCTTCCACGGCACGAGGTATTCCTCCGCCTTGCGCATCAGAATATCGATGCCAAAGCCGATCACGCCGATCAGGATGATCCCCATGATCACGATGTCCGTCAGCTGGAATTTGGACGCAGCCACGATCATCTTGCCTGCGCCCATCTCGGCGGCCACAAGCTCTGCCGCCACAACTGTGCCCCAACAGACGCCCATCGCCACCCGTGCGCCGGTGAAGATCTCCGGCAGCGAGTTTGGCACGATCACCTGCGTCAGGATCTGCCGCTTGGAGGCCCCGAGCGAATAGGCCGCGTGCACCTTGGAGATGTTCACGCCCGACACCCCGGCCCGCGCGGCGATCGTCATGATCCAGAGCGCTGCAAGGAAGAGCAGCACGATCTTGCCGGTTTCCCCGATGCCGAACCAGATGATCACGAGCGGGATCAGCGCCAGCGGCGGCACCGGGCGCATGAATTCCACGATCGGATCAAACCAGCCGCGGAACCAGCCCGAAAGCCCCATCGCGTAGCCGAGCGGGATGCCCACAAGGCTGCCCAGCACGAAGCCCGCGATCACGCGGAACAGCGACCAGCCAAGATGCTGCAGCAGGGTGATGCCCTGATAACCCTCGCCGAAGATCTCGATGAAGCGCGACCAGACGGCCTCTGGCGCGGGCATCCAGATCGGTTCCATCTGCATGCCCTTGGAGGGGGTGAAATTCAGCGAGCCCTTGGCCGTGAGGAACACCGTACCATCGGCCACTTTCACGGTTTCCTCAGAGGCAATCGGCTGGCCATCAATCGCGATCACACCGTAGCCCTCCTGATCGCCGCCCTCATCGTTGCGGATCACCCGCACGAGGCCCGAGCGCCACGCGCCGATCTTGGCACCGTCATCCTTGGCAAAGCCGTCGCCGCCGCCGCTTGCGGGCTCCTCGGCTTCCTCGCCCACTTTGAAGACATTCACCGTCACCGTGGCATCATCCGTCTGCCCGGCCGCGTTCTGGGCGGTATAGGTGAAGCTGGTTTCGCCTAGGAAGGGCCCCGGCACATGGATCGGCACCAGCTTGGAGCCAGTGAAGGCCCCCCAGATTAGGAAGATCGCGACAACCGAAATCACCGAGGCAATCCTGTCGGCATGCACAGCACTTTCATCGCCGAAGGTCACGGTCTTCAGGCTGGTGTAATCCACCGCCTTGCGCATGCCGCCCCGGATCAGTTTCACCACCACGAAGGCGGCAAGGAAAATCGCAACATAGATCAGCAGGATCGTCATTGTGCTGCCTCCGTGCGGCCCATGATCTCTTCTTCCATTTCCCAGATCATCGAGAGGATCTCGTCCCGCGTTTCGGCAAAGCCTTCGCTGCGCTTCACGTCCCGCAGATCCGCGCCCACGCCGCGGTCGGCGAAGGGCAGATTGTATTCCTTGTGGATGCGCCCCGGGCGCGGGGCCATCACGAGCAGGCGTTCGCCCAGCAGCAGCGCCTCTTCCACGGAGTGGGTGATCAGGATCACAGTCTTGCCGCTCTCTTTCCAGAGTTTCAGCACAAGCGCCTGCATCTTCTCCCGCGTGAGCGCATCGAGCGCGCCCAGCGGTTCGTCCATCAGGATCACGTCGGGCTCATTGGCAAGGCAGCGGGCCAGGGCCACACGCTGCTGCATCCCGCCCGAAAGTTCATAAACCGCCTTTTCCTTGAAGTCCTGCAGACCCACGATGTCGAGCAGGTGGTCGGTGATCTCGTCGCGTTCCTTCTTGGCCATCCCCTTCATGCGGGGGCCGAAGTCGACGTTCTTGCGCACGTTCATCCACTCAAACAACGCGCCCTTCTGAAACACCATGCCGCGTTCCGGCCCCGGGCCATGCACCGGCGTGCCGTGCAGGCGGATCTCGCCCTCCGTCGGCGCAAGGAAGCCCGCAACGATGTTGAGAAGCGTCGTCTTCCCGCAGCCCGAAGGCCCGAGCACCGACATGATCTCGCCTTCCTTGATGTCCAGCGACACGTTCTTCAGCGCCTGAACGGAGGTTCCGTTCGGCAGATCGAAACGCATCGAAATATTGTCGATCGACAGACCCACTCTGCTATCCTTCCCGGCTTTCCCTGATCGTCTGGAAACTCTCTGTGGAAAGGGGGCCACGAGGTCTTGCCCCGCAGCCCCCTCCTGTTCTGTCACGCGGGTGCGCTTACATGCCCTTGGCGGACATCAGCGGGCCGGTGTTCACGGCTGCGTCGTAGCTGTCAAGCGCGCTGGGGATGCTGCCGGCTTCCACGAAGACGCCCGCGACGCCCGACATGAAGGCCTGCGCCCCGCCGCCGAGCCATTTCTCGCCCATCTGGTCTTCCACGCTGGGGAAGACGAAGGTGGCCATCGTCTCGGCCGTGGCGTCCTCATCCATACCGGCGTCCTTGGCGATGACCGGGAGCATCTCGGCGGTGTTCTCGCCGGAGTTCCACATGGCGTTCATATCCGCCGTCACCTTCAGGAACTTGGCCAGAAGCTCCGGCTCTTCCGAGACGAAGTTCGCAGGTGCGCTCGTCACGTCGAAGACGAGGATGCCCAGCTCTTCCTTCTCGGCGCCGGTCAGCAGCACGTTGCCATGCTCCTTCATGCGGCGCAGCGCACCGCCCCAGCCGCAGACCATATCGAGGCTGCCCTGTGCGAAAGCGGCCGCGCCATCGGGCGGCGCCATGTCCACGATTTCCATCGTGCCGATGTCCACGCCGAAGTGGGACATCTGCTTCAGGAAGCCATAGTGAGCCGCGGTGCCGATCGGCACGCCGACCTTCTTGCCGGCCAGCTCGCCCGCGCTGTCCTTGTCGATTTCAAGCGCGTCGGCCACGACGCAGTTGTCGTTCTCCGAGTAGCTCACCGCCACGTCGACAACCTGGATGTCCTGACCGGCGGAAGCGGCCACGACGAAGGGCGGCACGCCTTGGGATACGGAGATCTGCACGTCGCCGGAGGCCATGGCTGCCGACATCGCGGTGCCGGCGTCAAAGGACACCCAGTTCACCTTCACGCCCAGCGCTTCGTCATAAAGCCCGGTGGCCTTGGCGTATTGGAACGGCATCGGCCATTCGAGGAAATAGGCCACCGTGATCTCGTCGGCGGCATGAGCCTGCACGGCACCGAGGGCGGCAATCCCGGCAACAGAACCGATCAGCTTAGATTTCAATGTCATTCTTTTCTCCCGTGTTGGTCGCCGCCTTTGCGGCTGTGCTATCCCCCAGGGCCTGTTTGGCGTTTTCGCCTTGTTCTGGGACCCAAGCGATGCGGCCACCGGGGCATATCCACCGGTTGGCGCAAGGGAAGCGTAAAAAAACCCTCTCACCAGTCAACGTTTAGTTTCCCGCGCGGTAAATACTCCGGGCCAGCGATCGCCTTTCGATCCGTGCCATCTGGCCCGCAATTCCCTTGTTTCGCTAAGGCGTTAGGGCACAGAGCGACCTGCTTTGGCCTCCGACGCGCCCCATTCTGGCATCAAAGCCGGGGCAATACTGGCCCTATGGGTGCGCAGGGATGTCCCACAAATTGACGCCAGATCAGGCAGCCTGCGAAACCGGATTCGCAGGGCTGCCGCGTAACGGCTCCACAGAGCCTTCTGACCAGCAAGGTGCCCCGCCATGAACGCCAATTTCCAGTCCAATGACCTCGGCGAAGTCATCGAAGCCGACCGCGCCCACCTGTGGCATCACCTGATCCAGCACAAGCCCTTCGAGACGATCGATCCGCGCATCATCGTGGAAGGCAAGGGGATGCGCGTCTGGGACGCCACCGGCAAGGAGCATCTGGACGCCGTTTCCGGCGGAGTCTGGACGGTGAACGTCGGCTATGGCCGCGAGAGCATTGCCGATGCGGTCCGCGACCAGCTGGTGAAGATGAACTACTTCGCCAATTCCGCAGGCTCCATCCCGGGCTCGCTCTTCGCGAAGAAGCTGATCGAGAAGATGCCCGGCATGAGCCGCGTCTACTACGTGAACTCGGGCTCGGAGGCCAACGAGAAGGCCTTCAAGATGATCCGCCAGATCGCGCATAAGAAATACGGCGGCAAGAAAACCAAGATCCTCTACCGCCACCGCGATTACCACGGCTCCACGCTGGCCGCGATGTCGGCAGGCGGGCAGGACGAGCGCAACGCGCAATACGGCCCCTTCGCCCCGGATTTCATCCGCGTGCCCCATTGCCTTGAGTATCGCAAGGAAGAGCTTGGCCTCGGCCATCTCTCCGGTGCCGAATTCGGCCGCGCCGCTGCCGATCTGATCGAAGAGGTGATCCTGCGCGAAGGCCCCGAAACCGTGGGCGGGCTCTGCCTTGAGCCGGTGACGGCAGGTGGCGGCGTGATCACCCCGCCGGAAGGCTATTGGGAGCGCGTGCAGGAAATCTGCGAAAAATACGACATTCTTCTCCACATCGACGAGGTCGTCTGCGGCGTGGGCCGCACCGGTGAGTGGTTCGGCTACCAGCACTACGGCATCAAGCCCGATTTCGTGACCATGGCGAAGGGTGTGGCCTCGGGCTACGCCGCCATCGCCTGCTGCGTTACGACGGAGAAGGTGTTTGACATGTTCAAGGAAGATGCCAGCGATCCGATGGGCTACTTCCGCGATATTTCCACCTTCGGCGGCTGCACGGCCGGCCCAGCGGCGGCGCTCGAGAACATGCGCATCATCGAGGATGAGGGCCTGCTGGAAAACACCACGAAGATGGGCGCGCGCCTTCTGGCCAATCTTGAAGCGCTGAAAGCCAAACACGCCGTCATCGGCGATGTGCGCGGCAAGGGGCTGTTTGCGGGGGCCGAACTGGTGGCGGACCGCAACACCAAGCAGCCGCTGGACGAGAAGCTCTGCCAGGCCGTGGTGGCCGATTGCATGGCGCAGGGCGTCATCATCGGCGTCACCAACCGCAGCCTGCCCGGCTTCAACAACACCCTCTGCTTCAGCCCGGCGCTGATCTGCACTGCGCAGGACATCGACGACATCACCGAGGCCGTCGACAAGGCGCTGACGAAGGTCATGGACCAGCACGGCTAACGGAGGTTTTCCCAAGGCGCGCCACTCTCCTCCGGCGCGCCCGACTGCACGCCGCCCCAGTTGGCCTCTGGCCTGATCCGGGGCGGCGTGATACATCCAGATCTCCACCCGCTTAATGCCAGATGGAGCTCTGACTTGCCCGCGATTCCCGCCGAAACGCTCTTCCTCGATCCCCGCATGGAAGGCACGCTCCAGCAGCAGATCCAGCAAATGGTGGCGCAGGGCATCCTGTCGGGCCGCTTCCAGCCCGGCGAGAAGATGCCCTCCTCCCGCAAACTGGCCCAGCAGCTCGGCGTGAGCCGGATCACGGTGACGCTCGCCTATACCGAGCTGATGGCGGATGATTACCTCACCTCGCGCGGGCGCTCCGGCTATTTCGTGTCTGATAACGCCCCCACGACGCCGCAGTTCGAGCCGCCCCGGCAGGCCCCGGCCCGCGCCGTGGACTGGACCCGCGCGCTGGGGCAGCGCTTCGCCGGCGCGCCCAGCCTGCGGCGGCCCGAGAACTGGCGGCAGTTCCGATTTCCCTTCATCTACGGCCAGACGGACCCGACGCTGTTTGACCACCAGAACTGGCGGCTCTGCGCGGTAAAAGCCCTTGGCCAGCGCGATTTCGAGGCGCTGACGGCGGATTACTACGAGCGCGACGATCCCCAGCTGATCGAATTCATCGCCCGCCACACGCTTCCCCGCCGGGGCATCGTGGCCCGCCCCGAAGAGATCCTCGTGACGATGGGCGCGCAGAACGCGCTCTGGCTCGCCGCGCAGGTGCTGCTGAATCAGCGCCGCACCGTGGCGATGGAAAACCCCTGCTACCCCGGCCTGCGCAACGCGCTCGCGCAGACCCGCTGCATCACCCACCCCGTGGACATCGACGCCGACGGCCTGCCGCCCGAGGCCCTGCCCGATGAGCTGGACGTCGTGTTCACCACCCCGAGCCACCATTGCCCCACGGCGGTGACGATGCCGCTGGAGCGCCGCCAGCGGCTGATCGACATGGCCTCGGAACGTGATTTCATGATCGTGGAGGATGATTATGAATTCGAAATGTCCTTCCTCAAAGCCCCCTCGCCCGCGCTGAAGAGCATGGATCGCGATGGTCGCGTGATCTACGTCGGCTCCTTCTCCAAATCGCTGTTTCCGGGCCTCCGGCTGGGCTATCTGGTGGGGGCAGAACCTTTCATCCGTGAGGCGCGCGCCTTGCGCGCCGCCATCCTGCGCCACCCGCCGGGCCACATCCAGCGCACCGCCGCCTATTTCCTCTCGCTCGGCCATTACGACAGCCTGATCCGCCGCATGGGCCGCGCCTACCACGAACGCCGCACCGTGATGGAGGAAGCCATCCATGCCCACGGGTTGAGAATCGCCGGGGCCAATGCCTTTGGCGGCTCCTCTTTCTGGATGGAAGCGCCAGAAGGCGTAGACACCGGCGTGCTGGCACAGGAATTGCGGGCCGAAAGCGTGCTGATCGAGCCGGGCTCCTCGATGTTCCTGCAGGAGAACCCGCCAACGCGGTTCTACAGGCTCGGCTATTCCTCCATTGCCGCCAGCCGTATCCCCGAAGGAATCGCCCGCATCGCCGCCGCGATAGACCGTGCCACCGGCTGATCGCCGCTGGCCTTAACCCACCCAACCAACTGGCCCTAACGCCGACCCGCCGCAGGCGATAGGTTCACGCACAACGCCGCAGGCCCGCCCGCGCGCGGCCCCTCCAGATTTCCTCATGAGCGGAGACATCGACCATGAAAATGACGACCGAAGAAGCTTTCGTCAAAACCCTCCAGATGCATGGCATCGAACACGCCTTCGGGATCATCGGCTCCGCGATGATGCCGATCTCCGATCTGTTCCCGAAGGCCGGGATCATGTTCTGGGATTGCGCCCATGAAGGCAGCGCCGGGATGATGGCCGACGGTTTTACCCGCGCCTCCGGCAAGATGAGCATGATGATCGCCCAGAACGGCCCCGGCATCACCAACTTCGTGACGGCCGTGAAAACCGCCTACTGGAACCACACACCACTGCTGCTCGTCACCCCGCAGGCCGCCAACAAGACGATCGGCCAGGGCGGTTTCCAGGAAGTGGAGCAGATGAAGCTCTTCGAGGATATGGTCGCCTATCAGGAAGAGGTCCGCGATCCGACCCGCATCTGCGAGGTGCTGAACCGTGTGATCATGCAGGCCAAACGCGCCTCGGCCCCGGCGCAGATCAACGTGCCGCGCGATTTCTGGACGCAGGTGGTCGACATCAACCTGCCCGCCGTGGTGGAGTTTGAACGCCCCGCAGGCGGCGAAGGCGCCGTGGCACAGGCCGCCGCGCTGCTCTCTGAGGCCCGCAACCCGGTGATCCTGAACGGCGCGGGCGTGGTGCTTTCTGCCGGTGGTATCGAGGCCTCCAAGGCGCTCGCCGAACGGCTCGATGCGCCCGTCTGCGTCGGCTACCAGCACAACGATGCCTTCCCCGGCTCCCATCCGCTCTTTGCCGGCCCGCTGGGCTACAATGGCTCCAAGGCCGGGATGGAGTTGATCAAGGAGGCCGACGTGGTGCTCTGCCTCGGCACGCGGCTCAACCCTTTCTCCACCCTGCCGGGCTACGGTATGGAATACTGGCCTGCAGATGCCAAGATCATCCAGGTGGACATCAACCCGGACCGTATCGGCCTGACGAAAACCGTTACCGTTGGCATCGTCGGCGATGCGGCGAAAGTAGCGAAAGGCATCCTCGCCCAGCTCTCCGGCACCGCGGGCGATGAGGGCCGCGACGCCCGCAAGGCCAAGATCGCCGAGACGAAATCCCGCTGGGCGCAGCAGCTTTCCGGCATGGACCATGAGGACGATGATCCCGGCACCACCTGGAACGAGCGCGCCCGCGCTGACAAGCCCGACTGGATGAGCCCCCGCATGGCCTGGCGGGCGATCCAGTCCGCGCTGCCCAAGGAGGCGATCATCTCGTCGGACATCGGCAACAACTGCGCCATCGGCAACGCCTACCCCTCCTTCGAGGTGGGCCGCAAATACCTCGCGCCGGGCCTCTTCGGCCCCTGCGGCTATGGCCTGCCCGCCATCGTCGGAGCGAAGATCGCCTGCCCGGACGTGCCGGTTGTCGGCTTCGCCGGGGACGGCGCTTTCGGCATCGCGGTGAACGAGCTCACCGCCATCGGGCGCGGCGAATGGCCCGCCATCACCCAGATCGTCTTCCGCAACTACCAATGGGGCGCGGAGAAGCGCAACTCCACGCTCTGGTTTGACGACAATTTCGTCGGCACCGAACTGGACGAGCAGGTCTCCTACGCCGGGATCGCCAAGGCCTGCGGGCTGAAAGGCGTGATCGCGCGCACGATGGACGAGCTGACGGACGCCCTGAACACCGCGATCAAGGATCAGATGGACCACGGCAAGACGACGCTCATTGAAGCCATGATCAACCAGGAACTGGGCGAGCCCTTCCGCCGCGACGCGATGAAGAAGCCCGTCGCCGTGGCCGGTATCTCCGCCGCCGACATGCGCCCCCAGAAAGGCGCGTAACATGGCAGACCCGCGCGGGACATGCCCCGCGCGGGGCCTATTGGGCGAGCGCCAGCGTCACGGCGGTGGCCGCCACGATATCTTCCACGCTTGCGCCCCGGCTCAGATCGCAGACCGGTTTGGCAAAGCCCTGCAACAGCGGCCCCAGCGCCTGCGCGCCGGCCAATTCCTGCGCCAGCTTGTAGGCGATGTTGCCCGCATCGAGCGACGGGAAGATGAAGACATTGGGCGCACCGGCCTCAATGCCCTTGCGCGCCGCGATCGCCGGGTTCAGCGCCGCATCGGCCTGCACCGGGCCGATCGCCATGAGCCCGCGCGCCTGCGCGGCTTCCGTGGCCGCGCGCACCCGTTCCACGCTTTCTCCGGCGCCCGACGCCAGCGTGGAGAAGGAGAGGAAGGCCAGCTCCGCACGCCCCAGAAGTGCCGTGGCGGTGGCCGCCGAGGCGGACGCGATATCGGCAAGGCCTGCCGCATCCGGGTCCACGTTCAGGGCGCAATCGGCAAAAATCGCCTCGCGCCCGTCGGGAAAGCGCATCAGGAAACAGGAGGAGGGCAGCGAAAGCCCCTCGGCCATGCCGATGGCGAACTGCGCCGCCTCGATCACCCGCCGCGTGGGGCTCGCCGCCCCGGCCACCAGCGCCTCGGCCTCCCCGCAGGCCACCATCGCAGCCGCCCGCACCAGCGGTTTCTCCAAAAGCCGCCGCGCGAAGGCCTCCTTGCCGGGGCGCTGCTTCAGGATCGCGGCGACATGGGCCTCGCTGGGCTCAGCCAGCGGCACCGGCACCGCCAGCCCTTCGGCCAGAAGCCGCTCCGCCGCCTGCGCGATGCGCGAGTCCTCGGCTTCCGGCAAGATCACCCGGGCCTGCCGTGCGCGGGCCAATTCGTAAACGTTTTCAAGTACAGACATGCAGCCTCCCATGGGCTGAAAGGATGAAGAGATGAGCGACACCGTCAAGATCAATCGCGGCCTGAAAGGCATCTATTTCGAACGCTCCGGCGTGAGCCATATCGACGGCGCGGCGGGCTCGCTCACCTATCGCGGCTACTCGATTCACGATCTCGCCACCCATTCCACCTTCGAGGAAGTCGCCTACCTGCTGATCTACGGCGAGCTGCCCACCGCAGCAGAGCTCGCCGCCTTCAGCACGCGCCTCATCGCCGCCCGCACCCTGCCGGAAGAGATCCACACCATCATCGCCGCCACGAAACACGGTCACCCGATGGACGTGCTGCGCACCGCGGTCTCCGCCCTTGCAGCGCTTGAGCCTGCAAGCCAGCAGGTGGGCGAAGAGGCCTTCATCGAGAACGGCATCCGCCTCACCGCGCAGGTGCCGATGATCGTCGCCGCCCATGAGGCGATCCGCAATGGCCGCACCCCTGTCGCGCCGGATCCAACCCTCAGCCATGCCGCCAACTGGCTTTGGATGCTGAAAGGCGAAAAGCCCAGCGCCGAGGCCGCTCGGCTTGCCGATGTGGATTTCATCCTCCACGCCGAACATGGCTCCAACGCCTCCTCCTTCGCCGCCCGTGTTACCGTCGGGACAGAAGCCAACCTGCACGGTGCCATCACCACCGCGCTGGCCACCCTCGCCGGCCCCGCCCATGGTGGCGCGGCGGAAGACGTGATGAAGATGGTCGCCGAGATCGGCACACCGGAAAACGCCGCCGCCTATGTGAAAGCCAAACGCGCCAACCGCGAGGCCGTCACCGGCTTCGGCCACCGCGTCTACCGCGCCGAAGATCCCCGCGCCCGCCACATGCGCGCAGGCGTCAAGGCACTGTCTGAGGAGATGGGCCAGCCCGAATGGTACGAGATCCTGCAAGCCGTGGTCGAGGCGATGCAGCCCTACGCCCGCCACGGGCTCAATGTGAACGTCGATTTCTACTCCGGCGTCATCTACCAACTGCACGGCATCCCGATGGATCTCTACGTGCCGATCTTCGCCATCGGCCGCGTGCCCGGTTGGGTGATCCAATGCATCGAGCAACAGCGCCAGAACATCCTGCTGCGCCCGCTCACGCTCTACAACGGCCCCGAGGAACGCCCTTACATCCCCATGGAAAACCGCTGACCCTTTCCTCTCGCTCCAAATTCCTCGGGGGGAGTCCTTGCAAAGGACGGGGGGCAGAGCCCCCCTCCCCCTTCAGCCAAATTCGAAACTCATGACACCGTAGAGCCGCGCCAGATCCTCTTTCGGGGCCCGCCCGCGATACATCCGGGCGGTTTCAAACACCGGTTCCATCCCGAGCCGTTCCGCCATGGCCGCAGCCGCCGCATTGGGCATCGGCACATCCAGAAACACAGGCCCCGCGGCGCCACTCGCAAGGCTCAGAAACAGCGTTTCCGCCAGATCGGGGCTGTCCGCCATCAACGGGCCGATCTTGGTGCCCTCACGGCAGGGCCGCGCCACGCCCCAACCGGCGCAGCGCGCGCCGTTCATCAGCATCAGGGAGCGGGCCTCTGGCTGGGCGAGCCAGGCCTGAAGATAGGTGCTGCGGGAAAAGCCCGTGACCTCCGTGTCCAACCCGTGCACGGCGTCCACGCGGGCCGTCACGGCGTCCAGCGCCGGGGCTTCTGGCAGCTGCGTGGGACCGATCGCGAAACGTGTGTTGGCATGAGCATAGGCGAAGCCGGAAGCGCGGTAGTTTTCCTGCTGGGCCACCACGCCATCAAGCCCCACTGTCGCCCCGTCCAGCCGTGGCAGGGCGGCCTGCCAGAGCGCCAGCCCGTGCCCCCGCCCGCGCAAATCGGGGCGGCAGATGTAGAAGCCCAGAAAGCCAAACCCCGCGCTGTGCCGCGCGACCGAGATCACCGCCGCCAGCGCGCCTTCCACAAAGCAGCCCACGAAGGCCCCCGGATCGGCGGCATGGAAGGTCTGCGCATCATGGAGGCCGGGGTTCCAGCCCTCCGCCGCCGCCCACTCCACGGCCAGCGTCACTTCGTCTGCCGTCAATGTCCGAAACTCGCGCGTCACCGCCATGCCTGCCGCCTCCCTGAAAGGCCCTAAAGCAGCCCCCGGCCCGCAAGATACCCCATCAGGCTGCGGACACCAAAGGTCCAGGGCGCGCAATCGGTGGAGAGCCGCACCCGGTTGCGCAGGGCGCCCAGCCCCGGCGCGGAAATCTCAACAACATCGCCGATCTTGTGGGTAAAGCCTTCGCCCGGCGCGTCGCGATCCTCGGTCGGCGCAAAGAGCGTGCCGAGGAACAGCATCAGACCGTCCGGATACTGGTGATGCCGCCCGATCGTCTGGGCCACCAGATCTTCCGGATCACGGCTGATCTCCTTCATCGAGGAATGGCCGCGCAGCACGTAACCGTCCTCACCCGTCACCACCATGTCCAGCTCCGCCGCGCGCACGTTATCAAGCGTGAAGCCCGCATCAAACAGGCGGATCATCGGCCCGATGGCGCAGGAGGCGTTGTTGTCCTTCGCCTTCGACAGCAGCAGCGCCGAGCGCCCTTCGACGTCCCGCAGGTTCACGTCGTTGCCAAGGCAGGCCCCCAAAATGCGCCCCTTGGAGGAGACAGCCAGCACCACCTCCGGCTCCGGGTTGTTCCAGGCCGAGATCGGGTGCAGCCCTACATCGGCCCCATGACCCATCGAAGACAGCACCTGCGCCTTGGAGAAAACCTCTGCATCCGGGCCGATGCCGACCTCCAAATATTGGGACCACAGCCCCTCCCGGATCAGCGCGGCTTTCACCTTCGCGGCCTCTTCCGAGCCCGCCCGGATGTTGCGCAGGGAATCGCCAATAGCCGCCCCGACGCGGGCGCGGATCGCCTCGGCCTTGGCCGGATCGCCTGCCGCCTGCTCCTCGATCACCCGTTCCACCATGGAGCGCGCGAAGGTCACGCCGCAGGCCTTCACCGCCTGCAGATCGCAGGGGGCGAGCAGATGGGTTTGGGTAAAATCGCCAACCGGCGCGGCCTCTATGTCGGCCCACGCGCCCAGATCCTCGCCCTCTGCTTCGCGCAGGTAGACGGCGGGATCCTCCATCTCGCAGATGTCGCGCACGGTGGGGGCAGCGCGGCTGGTGATGTCCAGCACGCGGCCTGCCCGCAGGGTGATGACGCCCGGCCCGCCGAGATCAGCGCGCCAGACGCGGCCCAGCCAGAGGCCGTTTTCGGGAAGATCAGCCAAAGCTCACCCAAGCCGCATTGCGGCTCGACGAGCGCACGCAGGCGTCCACGAATTGCACGCCCTCAAGCCCGTCCTGAACCGTCGGATAGATCGTGCCCGCCGGGGCGGCGTCCCCGCTGCGGGCCGCGATGATGGCGGCGGCGGCTTCGGAATAGACGTTGGCGAAACCTTCCAGATAGCCCTCCGGGTGGCCCGGCGGCACGCGGGTGAGCCGGTTTCCGGCCTCCGAGGCCCCGGCCCCGCCGCGCGTGATCAGGCGTTTGGGCTCGCCGAAGGGCGTGAACCATAGCTCGTTGGGGTTCTCCTGCCCCCACTCAAGCCCGCCCTTGGTGCCGTAGATGCGCAGGCGCAGCCCGTTTTCGTTGCCCGGCGCAACCTGCGAGCACCAGAGCATCCCGCGCGCGCCGTTCTCATAGCGCAGCAGTACGTGGCCGTTGTCGTCCACCTGACGGCCCGGCACGAAGCTTTGCAGATCAGCGGCAAGGCTTTCGACCTTCAGCCCGGACACGAAGCGCGCGAGATTATAGGCGTGGGTGCCGATGTCGCCCGTGGCGCCGCCCACACCGCTGCGCGCCGGATCGGTGCGCCAGTCGGCCTGTTTGTTCTCCACATGCTCGGTGAGCCAATCCTGCACGTATTCCACCTGCACGAGGCGGATCTCGCCCAGATCGCCCGCCGCCACCATCTCGCGCGCCTGCCGCATCAGCGGGTAGCCCGTGTAATTGTGGGTCAGGATGAAGAGCGCGTCAGAATTCTCCGCCGCCTTCACCAGCTTCTTGGCGTCGGCGAGGTTGGAGGTCAGCGGCTTGTCGCAGATCACATGGATACCACGGCGCAGGAACTCACGCGCGGCGGTGTAATGGACATGGTTCGGGGTGACGATCGCCACCGCCTCGATGCCGGATTTGATCCGCACCTCGCGCTTGGCCATCTCGGTGAAATCGGAATAGATCCGATCCTCCGCCAGCCCCAGCGCCCGGCCGCTTTCCAGCGCCCGCTCCGGCGTGGAGGACAGCGCCCCCGCGACCAGATCGAACTTGCCATCAAGCCGCGCGGCGATGCGGTGCACGCCACCGATGAAGGCGTCCTTGCCGCCGCCGACCATGCCCAGCCGGATCGGGCCCGCTGTCCCGTCATTGCGCCCTGTGATTGCCATCTGCCTGCTCCTCCCTGAGCTTCGCGCCTGTGCCAGAGCCTTACAGGCCCAGCATCTTCCGGTTCGCTGCTTCGTCCGTGCCGCCATCGGCGAAATCGTCGAACGCGTGTTCGGTGACGCGGATGATGTGATCCTTCACGAATTGCGCCCCCTCCCGCGCCCCGTCCTCGGGGTGCTTGAGCGCGCATTCCCATTCAACCACGGCCCAACCGCCAAAATCATTGGCCGCCATCTTGGCGAAAATCGCGCTGAAGTCGACCTGCCCGTCACCGAGGCTGCGGAAGCGGCCGGCGCGGTCCACCCAGCTCTGGTAGCCGGAATAGACACCCTGCCGCCCCGTCGGGTTGAACTCGGCATCCTTGACGTGGAACATCTTGATCCGGTCCTTGTAGATGTCGATGTTGTCCAGATAATCGAGGCATTGCAGCACGTAGTGGCTGGGGTCGTAGAGCATGTTGCAACGGGCATGGCCGTTCAGCCGCTCAAGGAACATCTCGAAGGTCACGCCATCGTGCAGATCCTCGCCCGGATGGATCTCGTAGCAGACATCCACGCCGTTCTCCTCGGCATGATCCAGAATCGGACGCCAGCGGTGGGCCAGCTCGTCAAAGGCGGTGTCCACAAGGCCCGCCGGGCGCTGCGGCCACGGGTAGACGTAAGGCCAAGCCAGCGCGCCGGAGAAAGTCGCGTGCTCGGAGATACCGAGGTTGCGCGAGGCGGTGAGTGCTTTTTTCACCTGATCCACAGCCCAAGCCTGACGCGCCTTGGGGTTACCACGCACCTCTGGCGCGGCGAAGCCATCAAAGGCGGCATCGTAGGCCGGGTGCACTGCCACGAGTTGGCCCTGAAGGTGGGTCGACAGCTCGGTGATCTGGATGCCGTTGTCGGCGGCCTGCCCCTTGATCTCGTCGCAATAGGCCGTGGACGTCGCGGCCTTTTCCAGATCGAAAAGGCGACCATCCCAGCTGGGGATCTGCACGCCGATGTAGCCGCAATCGGCGGCCCATTTGGTGATCGCATCCCAGCTGTTGAACGGCGCATCATCGCCTGCGAACTGCGCCAGAAACAGCGCAGGACCCTTGATCGTTTTCATGCTGAACCCTCCTCCCAAGGCAACGCCGCCCCTGCTCCTCCCGAGCATTTTTTGGCGTTTTGGGTCAATGTAATCGTTTACTTCGGCAAGCTTTAGTGATTCTCGGCGTTCTGTCTACCGTGTTCTTAGCGCTGCGGTGCGGCGGTGCTGGCGCGGGTGACAAGCGTCACCGGCACGATGTGCAGGAAATCGGGATCCACTTCTGTGGGCTGGCGCAGGCGCGTCAGAAGGGTCTTGGCGGTGATGCGGCCAAGCTCCGCCCTGTCCTGCCGGATGGTGGTGAGCGCGGGGCGGAAATAGGGGGCGAGATCAATGTCGTCGAAGCCGACAACCGAGAGATCCTCGGGGACCCGCACCCCCGCGTCCGACAGGCGCGAGATGAAGCCCATGGCCATCAGATCCGAGGCGCAGAACATCGCCGTCGGGCGCTCTTCCAGCGCGAGATAGGCCTCGGCAGCGGCCGCGCCGGAGGCCAGTTTGAAATCGCCGGGGAAGATCCAGTCGGGCCGCACCTCCATGCCCCGCGCCCTGGCGGCCTCGAAGAAGGCCGCCCGGCGCACATTGGTGAGCACGTTGTGCTCCGGCCCGCAGATATGGCCGATGGAGGTGTGGCCCAGATCGGCCAGATGGTTCACCGCCTGAAACGCACCGGAGCGGTTGTCGGACCGGATCGAGGGGATGCCCGCGCCTTCGGCCCATTCGCAGGCGTAGATCACGAGGTGTTCGTTCGGGGTGCCCTTCACCGAATCGATCGACGCTTTGGGCAGGATGCCATCAAGCACGATCACCCCATCGGCACGGCCGTCCTGAAACACATGCGACAGCGGCGTACCGGCGGGGCCGATGTTGGCGGTGTCCGACACCAGCACGCTGTACTCGGCTTCCGAGAAGACCTGCTCGATCCCTGCGATGATCTGCGAGAAGAACGGGTTGCCGATGTTGGGGATCAGGGTGAGAATCGAGGCGGTGCGTTGCGTGCGCAGGTTCCGCGCCGCGCGATTCACCCGGTAACCCGTTGCGCGGACGGCCTCCAGCACGGCTTTGCGGGTGCGCTCGGACACGACGGCGGGGTTGCTCAGCGTGCGACTCACCGTGGCCGTGGAGACGCCCGCCGCCTTCGCCACATCCTGGATTTTCACCGTTTCCGACACGTGCGCCCCACCCTTTTTTTCAACGCCTGCGGCAGGTTTCTCCTATCCGGCCACCAAATCTATTGACAGACTCGACGTAAATGATTTTCCTATATGTAATCGTTTACAGGGCTTCACGCAAACGCTTCATGGTTCTGTAATCGATTGCAAAGGGCGCTAATCGCCCGGATCTCAGGGAGGAGAACCATGAAAACTATTCGTAACCTGTTTGCGGCCACCACCGCAATTTGCGCCGCTGGCGCTGTCTCTGCAGCTGAACTGGAGGTCGCACACTGGTGGACATCCGGTGGTGAAGCTGCCGCCGTTTCCAAGCTGGCAGAAGCCTGGGAAGCCGCAGGCAACACCTGGGTTGATGGCGCAATCGCTGGCGGCGGCGGCACGGCCCGCCCTGTGATGATCAGCCGTATCACCGGCGGCGATCCGATGGGTGCATTCCAGTTCAACCACGGCCGTCAGGCTGAAGAACTGATCGAAGCAGGCCTGCTGCTCGACATCACCGATGTTGCCGAAGCAGAAGGCTGGAAAGACATCATCAAGCCGATTTCGCTGCTGGATTCCTGCACCGTTGACGGCCGCATCTACTGCGCTCCGCTGAACATCCACTCCTGGCAATGGATGTGGCTCTCTCACAAGGCCTACGAAGATGCCGGCGTGCCCGTCCCCGCGAACTGGGATGAATTCGTGGCCTCCGCCCCGGCTCTTGAAGCCGCTGGCAAGGTTCCGCTGGCCATGGGCCAACAGCCGTGGCAATCGGCAGGCGCTTTCGGCGTGATGGCAATCGCAATCGCTGGCATCGACGCCTGGTCGGAAGTCACTATCAACAAGAACGGTGAAGTGGCTGCCGGCCCTGACTATGCGAAAGTGTTCCAGGCAGCGGCTGCGGCTCGCGAACTGTCCAAGAACTCCAAAGTTCAGGATTGGAACCAGGCCACCAACCTCGTGATCACCGGTCAGGCCGGCGCGCAGATCATGGGCGACTGGGCACAGGGCGAATTCCAGGTTGCG
Organism: Pseudoruegeria sp. SHC-113; assembly: GCF_025376885.1. Lineage (NCBI taxonomy): Bacteria > Pseudomonadati > Pseudomonadota > Alphaproteobacteria > Rhodobacterales > Roseobacteraceae > Pseudoruegeria > Pseudoruegeria sp. SHC-113. Next base: position 169,362 of record NZ_JAHUBR010000003.1, on the reverse strand, counting down.
GGCCTCGTGGCCGGTGAAGACTACACCTGCCTTCCGGGTCTGGGCGTGAACGAGATCATCTCCACCGGTGGCGATGCCTTCTACTTCCCGGCGACGGATGACGAAGCCATGACGGCCGCTCAAAAAGAGCTCGCAGCTCTGCTGGTGAAGCCGGACACGCAGGTTGCCTTCAACCTTGCCAAAGGTTCCCTTCCGATCCGCGGCGACGTTGACCTGAATGCAGCCAACGACTGCATGAAGAAAGGCCTCGAGATCCTGGCATCCGGCGCGATCCTCCCGGACGGCAACCAGACCCTCTCGGCTGATACGACCAAGCAGCTGGAAGACCTGATGGTCGAGTTCTGGAACGACCTCTCCATCTCGGCCGAGGAAGTTCAGGCGAACTACGCTGAAATCATCAGCAACGCCGACTAACTCTCGATACCGCCTGTCGCTCAGTCAGACCACACTCTGACTGAGCGGCTTTTACTTGGCGCGAAGGCTCCAAGCGATCCAGTCTTAGCCACGGCTTCAAGACCTGATCAAAAAACACACGGGGGAGGTGCCACTATGGCAGTGGTTGAACAGGACGCACCGGCACGTGCGTCGGACACTGTGGGCAGGCCAAACAAACTGTTCCGCAATCTGAGCTCCAAAATAGCCGCCATTCCGATGATCCTGACGACTCTGGTCATCTTCGTTGGCTGCACGTTTTGGACGATTTTCTACTCATTCACTGACTCGAAACTCTTGCCGCGGGAACGGTTTGTCGGCTTCGATCAGTACGAGCGTCTGTGGAACACGAAGCGCTGGATCGTCTCGATTGAGAACCTTCTGGTCTACGGGGTTTGCTCCCTGGTCCTGACAATGGTGATTGGGTTCACCCTTGCCGCGCTGCTGGATCGGAAGATCCGGTTCGAGAACACGTTTCGGACCATCTTCCTGTATCCCTTTGCCCTGTCCTTCGTTGTGACGGGCCTCGCGTGGCAATGGATCCTCAACCCTGAATTCGGCGTTCAGATGGTTGTCCGAAAGCTGGGGTGGGAGAGCTTTACCTTCGACCCGCTCTTCAACGCCGACATCGTGATTTTTGGCATTCTGATTGCCGGCATCTGGCAAGGCTCCGGTCTGATCATGGTCATCATGCTCGCCGGTCTGCGCGGCATCGACGAGGACGTCTGGAAGGCCGCGCGGGTTGACGGCATCGGCCCGGTCAAAACCTATCTCTTCATCATTATCCCAATGATGAAACCCGTCTTCATCACAGCCCTCGTGCTGATCTCGTCCGGGATCATCAAGCTCTACGATCTGGTTGTCGCGCAAACCTCCGGCGGACCCGGTATCGCATCCGAAGTGCCCGCGAAATATGTGTATGACTACACTTTCCAGGCGCAGAACCTCGGGCAAGGCTTTGCGGCCTCCACGATGATGCTGCTCGCCGTCGTCATCATTCTGGTCCCCTACGTTTACCTGCAATTCGGAGGTCGGAAAAATGGCTGACGTCACCGCTGCAATGACCGGCCCCGCTGGCCCGAAGCCGAAGAAGCGCTTCACCCGCAACAATATCATCATCTACGGCACGCTGATCGTGGTCAGCCTGTACTATCTGCTGCCCCTTTACGTGATGGTCGTAACGTCCCTGAAGGGCATGCCCGAAGTCCGGATGGGCAACATCTTCTCCCCGCCGGTGGAAGTCACTTTCCAGCCCTGGGTCAAGGCGTGGTCCGAGGCCTGCACCGGGGTGAATTGTGACGGGTTGAGCCGCGGCTTCTGGAACTCGGTTCAGATCCTGCTGCCCTCCTGCGCCCTGTCGATCGCCATTGCCTCGGTGAACGGCTACGCGCTTTCGATGTGGAAGTTCAAAGGATCCGAGGTGTTCTTCAACATCCTGATCCTCGGGGCCTTCATCCCCTACCAGATCATGCTGTATCCCATCGTGATCCTGCTGCGGGAAATGGGGCTCTATGGCAGCCTTTGGGGGCTTGTGCTGGTGCACTCGATCTTTGGTATGCCCATCCTCACGCTGCTGTTCCGCAACTACTTTAGTTCTGTGCCTGAAGAGTTGTTCAAGGCCGCGCGCGTGGACGGAGCTGGCTTCTGGGCCATCTACTTCCAGATCATGCTGCCGATGAGCCTGCCGATCTTCGTTGTCGCACTCATCCTGCAGGTCACCGGCATCTGGAACGACTTCCTCTTCGGTGTGGTCTACACCAAGCCGGAAATCTACCCGATGACGGTTCAGCTCAACAACATCGTGAACTCAGTCCAGGGCGTGAAAGAATACAACGTCAACATGGCAGCAACCCTGCTGACCGGGCTCGTTCCTCTGACCATCTACTTTGTCTCCGGCAAGCTGTTCGTTCGCGGTATCGCAGCCGGCGCCGTGAAAGGATAACCATCATGGGACAAACCTCTGACAAAATCGCCGACATCGCGATAGACGTTCCGCAAGTGGCCGAAGCCTCGGTTCAGATCAAGAACCTCGATCTGAGTTTCGGGTCCGTGGACGTTCTGAAAAACCTGAACCTCGACATCAACCGCGGAGAGTTTCTGGTTCTGCTCGGATCTTCCGGCTGCGGGAAATCCACCCTGCTGAACTGTATCGCAGGGCTTCTAGAAGTGAGTGGTGGCCAGATCTTCATTGGCGGCAAGAACGTGACCTGGGCAGAGCCATCGGATCGCGGGATCGGCATGGTCTTTCAATCCTACGCACTCTATCCGCAAATGACGGTGCGTGGAAACCTGTCGTTCGGCTTGAAGAACGCGAAGTTCCCGAAGGATGAGATCGAACGGCGCGTGGCAAACGCGGCCGAGATCCTGCAAATGGAGAATCTGCTCGATCGCAAGCCTGCGGCGCTGTCCGGCGGGCAGCGTCAGCGGGTCGCCATCGGCCGGGCGCTGGTGCGTGACGTGGACGTGTTCCTCTTCGATGAACCGCTTTCCAACCTGGACGCAAAGCTGCGGGCCGATCTGCGGGTGGAACTGAAGCGGCTGCACAACCAGCTCGACAACACGATGATTTACGTGACCCACGATCAGGTAGAGGCCATGACGCTGGCCGACCGGATCGCGATCATGAAAGGCGGCAAGATCCAGCAGCTGGCCGCCCCGGGCGAGATTTACAACCGTCCGGTCAACAAATACGTCGCCGGGTTCATCGGATCTCCCTCGATGAACTTCCTGCAGGGAGATATCCAGATCGGTGACACGGACAGCTTCCTGTCCGGCGACGTATCCATTCCGCTCACGGGCTATGCCTTCGACGGCCTCGGCCGCTCGCCGGGCAAAGCTTGGCTGGGCTTCCGGCCCGAGCACATCGTGACAGGCGCCGAGGCCGAAGCCGCGCCGTTCAATACGCAAGCCGTCATTGAAATCGTGGAGCCGATGGGCTCGGACACGCTCGTCTGGACGCAGCTCGCGGGCGAACGCATCCGCATCCGGATGGACGGCCAGAGCAAGGTCGACGAAGGCGACACCATCACCATCGGCATCCTGCCCGAGCGCGTCTCGCTCTTCGATGTCGACTCAGAAAACAGGATCTGACCTATGACCGTTTCTTTTCAACTCTATTCGGCGCGCAACTTCACGCCCTGGGACGATGTGTTCAAAACCATCTCCGCGCTTGGCTATGAGGCCGTCGAAGGCTACGGCGCGCTTTACGTCGATACCGACAAGGTACGCGCGGCAATGGACGCGACGGGGCTGACCATGCCCACCGCGCATGTGGGGATCGCCGATCTCGAAGGAGATCTGGCGCGGGTGGTGAAGATCGCCAGGACACTGGGGATCGAGGCGATCTTCGCCCCCTACATCGATGCCACGCAGCGCCCCTCTGACAGCGCCGGCTGGTCCGATTTCGCCAAGCGGCTGGAGGCGATTGCCAATTCACTGGCCGGCGAAGGCATTTCGATGGGCTGGCACAACCACGAATTCGAGGTGATCCCGCAGGCCGATGGCTCGATCCCGATGAAGGTGATCCTCGATGATGCGCCCTCCCTCGCCTGGGAAGCCGACATCGCCTGGATCGAACGCGGCGGGGCCGACGTGATGGCCTGGATCGACAGCTACGGCGGCCGCATCACTGCTGCCCATGTGAAGGACATCGCGCCGGAAGGCGAAAATGCCGATGAAGACGGCTGGGCCGATGTGGGCGAAGGCGTGATGGACTGGAAAGCCATCCTCTCGGCCTTGCGCACGAAAACCCCCGCAAAATACTTCGTGATGGAGCACGACAACCCGAACGACCTGAACCGCTTCGCGTCCCGCTCCATCGCCAATTTCAAAGCTCTCTGACACTCCCAACAAAGGCCAGACATCATGGCAGATACTCTTGGCGTCGGCATCCTCGGATGCGGCAATATCTCGGCGGCCTACCTGCGCCTCGCCCCCATGTTCAAGGGGATCAAGATCCGCGCGGTGGCGGACATCAACCCGGCGGCGGCCGAAGCCCGCGCTGCAGAATTCGGCGTGCGCGCCGAAAGCGTGGACGGGCTGATGGCCGCCACGGATGTGGACATCATCGTCAACCTCACCATCCCCAACGCCCATTTCGAAACCTCGATGGCGGCGCTACGGGCGGGCAAGCATGTGTACTCCGAAAAGCCCTTCGTGCTCTCGCTCGATGAGGGCCAGCAGATCAAGGCGCTTTCGGAAGAAAAGGGCCTGCGCGTCGGCTCCGCGCCCGACACCTTCCTCGGCGGAGTGCACCAGCACGCCCGGCACCTGATCGATACCGGTGCCGTGGGCAAGATCACCTCCGGCACTGCCCATGTGATGAGCTTCGGACTGGAGCATTGGCACCCGAACCCGGATTTCTTCTTCCAGCCCGGTGCCGGCCCGGTCCTTGATATCGGCCCCTATTACATCACCAACCTGATCCAGCTGATCGGCCCGATCGCCCGCGTGTCGGCCATGACAGCCACGCCGCGCACCAAGCGTCTGATCACCAGTGAGCCGCGCAACGGCGAATATGTGGAGGTCACAACCCCCACCACGATCCACGCGCTGCTGGAATTCGCCTCCGGTGCCGTAGTGACGCTGGGCACCAGCTGGGACGTCTTCAGCCACCGCCATGGCAACATGGAGCTCTACGGAGAAAAGGGCTCGCTCTACGTGCCGGATCCGAACTTCTTCGGTGGCCCGCTGGAGATCACGGAGAAAACCACGCTCGTGGCGCTGCCCGAGGGCTGGGATCATCCGTTCGAGAAGGTCAACGACGGCGAACGCGCCAACTACCGCACCGCCGGCCTCGCCGATATGGCCGTGGCCATTCAGGAAGGCCGCAAGCACCGCTGCGATCAGGATCTCGCCCTGCACGCAGTGGACGTGATGACCTCGATTCTGAAAGCCGGCGAGACCGGTCAGGTGCTGGAGATCACCACCACCTGCGAGCGCCCCGAAGCCCTTGGCCCGGACGCCGCCCGCGCGCTGATGAAGTAATCAGCCCCGCCAGCACAGCGTTCACACCGCCGTTCGCATTCGCGAGCGGCGGTGTTTTAGGTTATAGGCGTCAGTCCAGCCGTTTGCGGAAGCGCAGGGCGGCCACGAGGAGGCCCGCCAGCGCGAAAGCGGCCAGAAACCAGAGGTGTCCCGACAGCTCCGCAAGCCCCGCATCGCGCAGCACGACGCCCCGGATCGCCACCATGAAATGCGTGGCTGGCAACACATCCGCAATGCGTTGTGCCGCTACGGGCATCCCTTCGTATGGGAACATGAAGCCCGAGAGCAGGATCGAGGGCAGCAGGAAGAACACCGTCATCTGCATCGCCTGAAGCTGGCTCTTGGCCACGGTCGAGATTACCAGCCCCAGCGAAAGGCTTGCGAGGATGAACAGCAACGTGACCACGAAGAGATCGGCCAGCGTGCCCTGCATCGGCACGTTGAACACCAGTTTCCCGAGCCCGAGGATGATTGCCACCTGAATGAACCCGATCACGATATAGGGGATGATCTTGCCCACCATCAGTTCGATCGGGCGGATCGGCGTGGTGATCAGCATCTCGGTGTTGCCGCGCTCGGTTTCGCGCACGATGGCCGCCGAGGTGAACATGATCATCGTCATCGTCAGGATGATCCCCACGAGGCCCGGTACGATGTTCACCACGGTGCGCTGCTCGGGGTTGTAGTAGAAGGCCACTTCGAACGTGGGCACGCTGCGGTTGGGCGGCTTGCGGAACAGCTCTGCCAGAGGCATCGCCCGCAGGCTGCGGACCGCCCCGGCCACCACCGTATCGGAGCCGTCCACGATCCATTGCGCCACCGGGCGCGCGGTGACCTCATCCGTGGAAGGCGGTGTCGCGAAGCCGGTGGCCGGGCTGGTCACGGCCCTCTGGTACAGATCCTCCGGAATGATAAATGCCGCGCGCACCTTGGCACCGGCGATCAGCCGTTCGGCTTCGGCCACATCCACGGTGCGCTCGGTGAAGGTCACCACCTGCGTGGCCTCGACCATTTGCACCAACGCGCGGCTGAGGCCGGATTGGCTCTGATCCACCAGAACCGCCGGGATGTGGCGCAGGTTGGTGTTGATGGCGAAGCCGAAGAGCAAAAGCTGGATCAGCGGGATCATCACCACCATGCCGAAGGTGAGCCTGTCGCGGCGCAGTTGCCAGATTTCCTTGCGCAGCACCGCGAGGATCCGCCGAAGCGCCGTCATGCCGCGGCCTCTTCGCCCGGCGCGTGCCGTGTTGCCACCACGAAGACATCTTCGAGGTTGGGCCGCACGAGTCCGGCTTCGGCCTGTGACGGCATGCCTGCGCGCACCAGCGCCACCGGATCGCTCTCCGCGCGATCCACGAGTACGCGCAGCCGCGTTCCGATTTGCGCCACACTGATCACCGAAGGCTGGCCCTCAATGGCGCGCTTGGCGGTGCGCAGATCGCCGCCTTCCACCTGAACCACCTGCGCCGGAAGCCCCGCCATCAGCGCGTCGGGCGCCCCATCGGCACGTTTGCGGCCCTTGTCGAGAATGGCGATCTGCTGGCAGCGCTCGGCCTCGTCCATGAAATGCGTGGAGACGATGATCGTCACCCCGGCCGCCGAAAGATCAAACAGCGTTTCCCAGAAATCGCGGCGCGTCTCCGGGTCTACCGCCGAGGTTGGCTCGTCGAGGAACAATAGCCCCGGTTCGTGCAGCACCGCCGCAGCTAGCGCAAGCCGCTGGCGCTGCCCGCCGCTCATCGAGCCTCCCATCTGGCTGGTCAGGTCCTCCAGATCAAAGCGCGCGAGCACGTCGGCGATCCGCAGCCGCCGCCGGGCCGCGTTCATGCCGTGAATGTCAGCCGCGAAACGCAGGTTTTCGGCCACCGTCAGATCCCGATAGAGCGAGAATGTCTGGGTCATATAGCCGATCTTGCGCTTGAGCGCCTCGGCCTCGGCAGGGAGCGCATGCCCCAGGACCCGCGCGGTGCCGGCGCTGGGGCGCAGCAGACCCGTCAGCAAGCGCATCGTCGTTGTCTTGCCGCAGCCGTTGGGCCCGAGAAAGCCAAAGATCGTGCCAGCCGGGACCGCGAGATCCAGCGCATCCACGGCGCGCTTTTCCCCGAAGGCGCGGGTCAGACCGCTTGCTTCCACGGCGAGGTCGGTCACGGCATATCCACCTGCACCGGAATACCCAGCGGCAGATCCGGATCGGCGTCTGGCAGAAGGATATCCGCGCGGTAGACAAGCCGGCCCCGTTCTTCCTGATTGAGGGCGTAGTAGGGCGTGAAGGCAGGATCGGAGCTGATCCACCGCACCACGCCGGTAAGCGGCTCCGGCAGGCCGTCCACATGGACAGGCAGCCTGTCGCCCTCCTTAAGCCCCACTCTATGGGCCTCGGGAATATAGACGCGGGCCTGCGGCGCCTCGCCGGCAAGGACGACGGCCACCGGGCTGCCAACCGTCACCCGCTCGCCGAGGTTCCAAGGCAGGCTGTCGAGGACTCCGCCCCGGCTGGCGGTGATCGTCAGCTCTGCCAGCCGGGCCTGTTCGGCTTCCAGTGCCGCCCGTGCGGCATCCGCATCGGCCTCGGCGCGGCGCAGATCTTCTTCGCGCGCACCCACCCGCAATTCCTTGAGAGACTGCTCCGCCGCGCTGAGCGCGGCACGGGCGGCGTCCCTGCGGGCCTCATCGGCTTCCAGACGCGCCACCGTGACGGCGTCGGCCTCAACCAGCCGCCGATCTCGTTCATAAACGCTCTCGGCTTCGCGCAACTCGGCCTTCTTGGCGGCGACATTGGCTTCGGCCACGGCGATCTCTTCGGGGCGCGCGCCTGCCACGAGCTTGTCGAGGGCCGCTTGCGCCGAGGCAAGCCGTGCCTCGGCCAGAGCCACGTTGGCTTTCTGGATGCGGTCATCAAGCTGCACAAGCACCGTGCCGGCGTCCACGGTTGCGCCTTCCGGCACCGGCAGCGCGACGACGATCTGGTTGGCGGTCGCGGTCAGCGACACCCGTTCCCGCGCGGTTTCCCCAAGCGCCACACCCTCTGGCCCGCCGCTACAATCCTGAAACCAGCCCGTGACGAGAAGGGAAACCGCCAAGAGCACACGCGACCCTGTGATCAAATCCATACCACCCTCCGGCAGGAGAAGGCTGCGATAACCGACCCCCGTTCACCTCAGGGTAGATCAAGCCGAAAGGCTTGCAAAGTCTGCGGAGACACTGAAAAAACCGACGAGATGTCGCGCCTCGCAGCCGTTCTGGGACGGGTTAGGCGGCGCAGCAGGGCCTGCGCTTCACATAGGGCGCTCAAATGAAAACCGCCGCGAGGGGCGTCCTCGCGGCGGTTTCTTTTTCACCTAGGTCAGGCCAGAAGCTTACGCGTCCGCCTTCTCATGCGGGTGCTTGCCGAGGATGATCATGCCCAGCAGGTCGTCATCGGTGACGGTATCCACATCCACCGTGCCCACGAGCTTACCGTTTTTCATCACCGAGGCGCGGTCACAAAGCTGCATCACATCATGGATGTCGTGGCTGATCAGGAAGATGCCGATGCCTTCAGCCTTCAGCTGCTGGATCAACTCGCTCACCATCTGTGTCTCATGCGGCCCGAGCGCCGCGGTGGGCTCGTCCATGATCAGGATCTTGGCGTTGAAGTAGACCGCACGCGCGATCGCCACCGACTGCCGCTGACCACCCGAGAGCGCCGACACTGGGGCCGAGAACTTCTCGAAGTTCGGGTTCAGCCGGCCCATGATCTTGCGGGTTTCGGCTTCCATGGCGTCATCGTCGACCATGCCCAGCGGTGTCACCAGCTCGCGCCCGAGGAAGAGGTTCGAGGCGCTGTCGAGGTTATCGGCCAAAGCCAGCGTCTGGTAGATCGTCTCGATGTTGTACTTGCGCGCATCGCGGGGGTTGTTGATCACGGCCTTCTCGCCGTTGATCCGGATCTCGCCGCCATCGGCCTTGTAGGCCCCGGAGAGGATCTTGATCAGCGTCGATTTCCCGGCCCCGTTGTGGCCCAGCAGGCCCACAACTTCGCCCGGATAGAGATCCACGGAAACGTGGTCCACGGCCTTGATGCCACCGAAGGAGATGTGGATGTCATCCATCTCCACGAGAGGGGTTTTCTTGTCCATCTGTCGTTCCTCCCCTTACGCGCCGGTCTTGCGACGGTACACGATATCGACCCACACCGCGAAGACGAGCACGAAGCCCACCACGATGTTCTGCAGCGGCGCATCCACGCCCACAGAGGCCATGCCCGATTGCAGCGATTGCATGATCAGCGCGCCAATGACCGCGCCGTAGATGGTGCCGAAGCCGCCGCTCAGGGCGGTGCCGCCGATCACGGCCGCCGCGATCACGCGCAGCTCGTCCAGCGTGCCGAGCCCCACATCCACCGCGTTCAGGCGGGCAGAGGCGATGATCGAGGCGATGCCGGTGAGCGCGCCCATCAGGGCAAAGACCTTCACCGTCAGCAGGCGGGTGTTGATGCCCGAAAGCTCCGCGGCTTCCGGGTTGCCCCCAGTGGCGTAGATGTAGCGGCCAAAACGGGTGCGGGTGGAGATCACCGTCATCACCAGCGCGACGACGAGCAGGATCAGCACCGGAATGGCCACGCCATGGTTCCACACCAGATCCTCGGTGTATTCGATGCCCTGGGCTTCCGTCATGCGCTTCATCGCGCCTTTCGGGATCGGATAGCTGTTCATGATCCAGACAAAGGCGATGATCAGGCCGGCTGCGAGGCTCATCATAATGGCTTCCGCCCAGACCGGTTTCACGACGAAGCCGTGATCGGCCTTGCGCTTGCGGCTCAGCAGCATCACCACCACGGCGGCCACGGCAGCAATCAGGCCAAAGGCCCAGCTTAAGGTCTCGCCCAGCGTGCCCTCTGCCCCGCCGCCCAGCAGGCGGAAGGTCGGATCCAGCGGCGCTTGCGTCTGGCCCTTGGTGACCCACCACATCGCACCGCGATAAATCAGGAAGCCACCAAGCGTCACAATGAAGGCCGGCACCGTCAGGTAGCCGATGATCCAGCCCTGGAACGCGCCCAGCACCGCGCCCATCAGGATCGCGACGACGACAGCGATGATCCAGATCGACCAATGCCCGAGCCCGAGCACCTGCGGCAGCCATTGCACCTGCAGCGCGGCCACTGTCATACCGATGAAGCCCAGCATGGAGCCGACGGACAGGTCGATGTGGCGTGTCACGATGACGAAGACCATGCCCGTAGCCATCACCGCCACAGAGGCCGTCTGCACCGACACGTTGAAAAAGTTGCGCGGCGAGAGGAACCTGCCCTCGGTCGCGATACCGAAGACGATCCAGATCACCACGAGGGCGCCGATCATCCCCAGCAGCCGGGTATCGAGCCCCAGGCTGGCAAAGAATTTCTTGGCTTTGTCTTGCATGTTGTGTGTCCTCTCCCGCTCTCGGACGTCACCCATTGCGATGCAGGCCCAGTGTCCGCCAGCGGCGTGCACCCGGTGAGAGCCTACAGCAATGTCAGGAATTTTGGAAAATGGGTTGCTTCCCCGCGCGTGGGGCGGGGAAGCGGAAGCGTGTCAGATCAGTTGCAGAGCGCGATGGAAGCGCCGGCGCAGAGGGCGTCTTTGCCGATCCAGCCTGCGTCGATCACGACGTTCAGGTTCTCCTGCGTCACCGGAACCGGTGCGAGGAACTTCGCGTTCATCGTGGTGCCGCCCGGCGAGGTCCACTCGGCAGCGCCGTCGATCTTGGCCATGCTGTCGCCAGCCAGCGCCACGGCGATTTCGCCGGCAGCCTTGCCCAGCTCACGCGCGTCTTTCCACACGGAAACGGTCTGGGTGCCCAGAGCCACGCGGTTCAGAGCGGCGTGGTCGCCGTCTTGGCCGGAGACCGGGATGCCTTCCATGCCCTGTGCGGTCAGTGCTGCCACAACGCCACCGGCGGTGCCGTCGTTGGAGGCGACAACGGCGTCAACCTTGTTGTCGGCCGCGGTCAGGATCTGCTCCATGTTGCGCTGTGCGTTGGCCGGAACCCAGCCATCGGTGTAGGCTTCGCCGACGATGGTGATGTCGCCCGCGTCGATGGCTGCTTGCAGGATCTCCTGCTGACCGCCGCGCAGGAAATCTGCGTTCGGGTCGGTCGGGGAGCCCTTGATCATCACGTAGTTGCCTTTGGGCTGAGCTTCCAGCACGGCACGCGCCTGCATGCGGCCCACTTCGACGTTGTCAAACGTCAGGTAGAAGGCGCGGCTGTCTTCGATCAGACGGTCATAGGCCACAACCGGGATGCCTTCGTTGGCGGCGGCTTCAACAGCCGGGCCCACGGCAGAGGCGTCCTGGGCAAGAATGATCAGCGCGTCAGCGCCTTGGGCGATCAGGCTCTCGACGTCGGACAGTTGCTTGGCGGACGAGGATTGCGCGTCGGCAGAGATATACTCGGCGCCAGCGGCTTCCAGAGCGGCCTTGATGGCGGCTTCGTCGGTTTTCCAGCGCTCTTCCTGGAAGTTGGACCAGCTCACGCCGACAACAACGCCATCGGCGAGTGCAGTGGTAGCCATGGTTGCGGCGAACACGCCCGCAACAATACCGGTGAATTTCTTCATGATTTCCTCCCTAGAGTTCACACCGCCGCTCTCCCATGCGTCCTGTTGGAATCGCAGCGGCTCCCTGTTTCTAACATTATTTATTTTGAAGGTCTAATTAAATACGGAGGACGGATGTAAATTTCGTGTAAGCCACTGAAAAATATAATGTTTGCGCTAACTTTTATGCCCTAGCAAACAACCGCGCTTGCGGATTTATTTTATTCAGTGAAATATAGTTCCTTGGGGAGGAACAGCCAGTGGCACGAATCGACCGCGCGACATCGGTGTCCGATCAAAGAGAGTCCGGGCGCCAGAAAGTCATCTCGACGATACGCAAATCCGGGCAGATCGCAAGGATCGATATTGCCCAGAAAACCGGTGTAAGCCCGGCCACGGTCACGTCGATCACGTCTGAGTTGCTCAAGGCCGGGCTGATCGAGGAGATCGCGCCGGAGTCCAAGCCCGATTCCCGCCGCGGACGCCCGCGCGTGGCCCTGAAGATCCGGGGCGAGGCTCATATCGTGGCCGGGCTCAAGGTGGCCAGCCGCAACGTGATGGTGGCGTTGATCGATTTCGAGGGCAACACGGTGAGCGAATACACCGCCGCCCTGCCCGCCTCCAAGCTCGCCCCTGAAGCCATGGCCGAGTTCATCGCCAACTCGGTGCGCGCCGCAGCCTCCGAGGCCGACATGCAGGTGGAGCAGATCTCGGGCCTCGGGATCGGCGTGGCCGGCATCATCGATGCGCCGCGCGGCTTTGTGTACTGGTCGCCCTCCATGACGGAGCGCAACGTGAGCCTGCGCGACAAGGTCGAGGCGCTGCTGCCGATCCCCGTCTTCATCGACAACGATGCAAATCTCGTCGCCATGGCAGAGCAGCTCTTTGGCATGGGCAAGACGGTGACCGATTTCATCGTGGTGACGATCGAGCATGGCGTCGGCATGGGCATTGTGATCGACAACGCCCTCTATCGTGGCACGCGCGGCTGCGGCGCGGAATTCGGCCACACCAAGGTGCATCTGGACGGCGCGCTTTGCCGCTGCGGCCAGCGCGGCTGCCTCGAGGCCTATGTGGCCGATTACGCCCTGCTGCGCGAGGCCAGCATCACCGGCCTGCTCAGCGGAAGCGAGACCGAGAACGCCACGCTCGACATGCTTTTTCGCAAGGCCAAGGCCGGCGACACCACCGCGCAATCGATCTTCCATCGCGCCGGGCGCATGTTTGCCATCGGGCTCGCCAATATCGTCAACATCTTTGACCCCGAACTGATCATCCTCTCCGGCGAGCGGATGCAGTTCGATTACCTCTACGCCGATGAAGTCCTTGAAGCCATGAAGGCCGCCGTGATCCAGGTGGACGCCCCCCTGCCCGAGGTGCGCATCCACAAATGGGGCGATCTCATGTGGGCCAAGGGCGCGGCCGCCTTCGCCATGGACGGCGTCACCGACCTCGCCATCAGAAAGATCACCGATGCCGTATAAAGCCGCCTTCGCAGGTCTCCTGCTGCTCGCGCCACTTACCGTCACGGCGGAGCCGCGCTTCAGCCCTGTGCCTCTGCCCGAGCATATCTACTCCGGCGGCTGGGAGCATTTCGTCGGCGGCGGCGTGGCCGTCTTCGATTGCAACGGCGATGATCTGCCCGAGGCTTTCCTTGCCGGTGGCAGCGCCCCGGCGATGCTGTTGAAGAATACCACCAAAGGCCACGGCGCGGCGATCCGCTTCGAGAAAGCCACCCCGAAATCCCTCGCGCTGGAAGGTGTCACCGGGGCCTACCCGCTGGACATCGACGGCGACGGCACGCTCGATCTGGCCGTACTGCGCGTCGGCGAAAACCGCCTGATGCGCGGCCTCGGCAACTGCCGCTTCGAGCCGATGGGCAAGGCCTTCGGCTTTGAAAGCGACCCGGAGGGCTGGACAACCGCCTTCTCCGCCACCTGGGAAGAAGGCGCGACGCTGCCCACGCTCGCTTTCGGCAATTACGTGGATCGCGCGGACCCGAAAGGCCCCTTCGGCACCTGCGCCCCCGGCGCGCTCTACCGGCAGGATGGCGCAGGCTACGGCACGCCACTCCCGCTCGCCCCCGCCTATTGCCCGCTCTCGATGCTGTTTTCCGACTGGTCCCGCACGGGCCGTCAGGATCTGCGCGTCTCCAACGATCGCCATTACTACGTGAAAGGCGGGCAGGAGCAGCTCTGGGCGATGGAACCCACGCCCCGGCTTTACACCGAGGAGGACGGCTGGAAGCCCTACGCCCTCTGGGGCATGGGCATCGCCACCCGCGACATGACGGGCGACGGACGGCAGGAGGTCTATCTCACCTCGATGGGCGATCAGAAGTTCCAGGCGCTGGCGGAAGGCGCGCAAGGCCCCGTCTATGAGGATGCGCATTTTGATTCCGGCACCACCGCCCACCGCCCCTATGTGGGCGACGATGGCCGCCCCTCCACCGGCTGGCACGTGGCCTTCGGCGATGTGCAGAACGACGGGCGGGACGATATTTTCGTCGCCAAGGGCAATGTCGAGCAAATGCCCGGCGCCGCAATGGAAGATCCGAACAACCTGCTCGTGCAACAGGCCGACGGCCGTTTCACCGAACATGGCGCAACCGCTGGGATTGCCACGGTGGAGCGCAGCCGCGGCGCGGCGCTCGTCGATCTCAATCTCGACGGGCTGCTGGACCTGATCGTCGTCAACCGCCGCGCGGCGGCAGAGGCCTATCAGAACACGTCAGATGCGCCGGGCAACTGGGCCATGGTCGCGCTGCGCCACCCCGCGCCGAACACCCGTGCCGTCGGGGCCTTCGCCGAGATCCGCGCCGGCGGGCGCACCCATCTGCGCGAGATCACCGTGGGCGGCGGCCATGCGGGCGGCGATGCCGTACCCCTGCACATCGGGCTCGGCATGGCCACGCAGGCCGATCTGCGCGTGATTTGGCCCGATGGCGCAGTGAGCGATTGGGTGGATCTGCCGGTCAACGCCCTGACACGCGTCACCCGCAATGGCGCGGATGCGGCGCTTCTACTGGCGCCGGGCGGTTAACCCCGCCCCTCGCGCACCGTGTCGATCATGAGCTGAACGTTCTCCGGATCCGCATCCGGCGTGATGCCGTGGCCAAGGTTGAAGATATGCGGGCCATTGCCGAAGGCTTTCACGATGGCCCGCGTCTCCTCCACCAGCGCCTGCCCCCCGGTGACCATGTGGCGCGAGGCAAGATTGCCCTGCACGCAGCCATCCACCTGCACATGGGCGGCGGCCCATTCCGGCGACACAGAGTTGTCCAGCGCAACGCAATCCGCGCCAGTGGCCTTGGCAAAGCCCACGTAGTTCTCGCCGGCCTCGCGCGGGAAGGCGATGATCGGCACGCCCGGATGGCGCGCTTTCAGGGCCGCGATGATCTCCTTCGCAGGCTCCAGCGCGTATTTTCCGAAAGCCTCGCCCTTGAGCGATCCAGCCCAGCTGTCAAACAGCTTCACCACCTCGGCGCCCGCCTCGATCTGCATCGAGAGATATTCGATCGTGGCCGCCGTGATCCGCGCCAGCAGCGCCTCGAAGGTGGCCACGTCGGCCTGCATCAGCGCATGGGCCGGGCCCTGATCCGGCGTGCCTCGCCCGGCGATCATATAGGTCGCAACTGTCCAGGGCGCACCGGCAAAGCCGATCAGCGTCGTCTCGGAAGGCAACTCGCGCGCAAGGATTTTCACCGTCTCGTAGACGGGCGCGAGCACCTCGTGGATGTCCTCCACCGGCTTCAGCGCCGCCAGTTCGCCCGGCGTGGTGATGGTGGACAGCCGCGGCCCTTCGCCGGTGACAAACCAAAGATCCGCCCCCAGTGCCTGCGGCACCAGAAGGATATCGGCAAAGAGGATCGCCGCATCAAAGCCGTAGCGGCGGATCGGCTGCAGCGTTACCTCGGCGGCGAGGTCGGGGTTATAGCAAAGCGAGAGAAAATCCCCGGCCTGCGCCCGCGTGGCGCGGTACTCCGGCAAGTAACGCCCGGCCTGCCGCATCATCCAGATCGGCGGCACCGCTTGCGTTTCGCCGTTGAGCGCCTTCAGGATCGTCTTCGTCTGGGCCATGATTTCCCCGCTGTCTGCTTGCAGAAACCGACCTTTCAAGCCAGCGGCATGATGTCAAGCGGATGGGCGTTGTCAGGCCGATTTGCCGCGTTTATCAAGGCCCCATGACGCACGCCCTCCCCTCTCCCGAACAGCCCCTCAAGATCGGCACCCGCGGCTCCCCGCTCGCCCTCGCCCAGGCCCGCGAAACGCGCGCCCGTCTGATGGCCGCCTTCGCCTTGCCCGAAGCCGCTTTCGAGATCGTGGTGATCAAGACAACGGGCGATGATCGCACCCTGATCGACGCCGACCGCCCCCTGAAGGAGATCGGCAACAAGGGCCTCTTCACCAAGGAAATCGAGGAGGCGATGCTCGCCGGCACGATCGACATCGCGGTGCATTCCTCCAAGGACATGCCGGTCGAACAGCCCGCCGGGCTCGTGCTGGATTGCTTTCTGCCCCGCGAAGACGTGCGCGATGCCTTCATCTCCTACCACCACCCGGGTATCGCCGCCCTACCCCCCGGTGCCGTCGTCGGCACGTCCTCCCTGCGCCGCAAGGCCCAGCTCCTGAACACCCGGCCCGATCTCACCGTGGTGGAGTTCCGCGGCAACGTGCAGACCCGGCTGAAAAAGCTTTCCGATGGCGTGGCGCAGTGCACCTTCCTTGCGCTCGCCGGGCTCAACCGCCTCGGCACGCCGGAGGTCGCCACCGCCGCCATCGCCCCGGAGGAGATGCTTCCCGCCGTCGCCCAGGGGGCCATCGGCATCGAACGCCGCGAAAACGACGACAGCGCCGCCTTTCTTTTGTCAGAGCTGCACTGCGCCGACACCGGCACGCGGCTCGCCGCCGAACGCGCCTTCCTTGCCCGGCTCGACGGCTCCTGCGAAACCCCCATCGCCGGGCTGGCAACGCTCAAAGGCGATAGCCTCACCCTGCGCGGCGAAATCCTGCGCCCCGACGGCAGCGAGAAACTGGCAGACCAGATCACCGGCCCGGCCGCAGAAGCCAAGGCCCTCGGCACAGCGCTCGCCGAAACCCTGCTTTCCCGCGCCGCGCCGGATTTCTTTGCCTGGCGCTAAAGCGTTTCGGATACACCTTGAATCGCTTTTTCGCTGCCTCTCCTTTCGGTCGAACGCGAAAAACGATGCACGGCGGATCAGGTTAAATCCGAAACGCTTCAACAGTAACTTTGTTCCAAAAATATCTCCGCCGGAGGCAAACCGCCCGCCGCAAGGCGGGCTGATCCTGCCGCGCCCCGCAAGGGGCGCGTCCGCTGAGTCGCCTTCACGGTTTGGGCCTGTCGTCCCAATCGTCGCTCAGGATCCGGTGCTTGTCGCCTTCCGGATCGTCGAACTGATGGGTCTTCATCGCCCAGAAGAAGGCGGCAAGGCCGAGCCCGCCCAGAAAGAGCGAGATCGGAATCAGGTAGGTGAGCATTTCCATAGGCTCACCTTACCCGCAGCGCGTTCAGGGATACAGTGATCGAGGAGAGCGACATCGCCAGCGCCGCCGCCAGCGGTGTGGCCAGCCCGGCCACCGCGATCGGCACGGCGATCACGTTGTAGAGCGTCGCAATGCGGAAGTTCTCCCGGATGCGCTTCGTGGCCTTGCGCGCCGTCACCGTGGCTTCCGCCACCGGCGAAAGATCGCGGCCCAGAAGCACGATGTCGGAGGCCACCCGCGCCGCGTCCAGCGCCGTGGCGGGCGAAATGGACACATGCGCCGCCGCCAGCGCCGCCGTATCGTTCAACCCGTCGCCGACCATCAACACGCAGCCCTGCCGCGACAACTCCGCCACCCGCGCGGCTTTCTCTTCGGGCAACGCGCCCGCCTGCCAGTCGGGGATGCCGAGCCGAAGGGCCAGATCCTCCACGGCCGGCGCAGCGTCGCCCGACAGCAGATGCACGCGGATGCCCTGCTTCTGCAGCCCTGCGATGGCCTCTTGCGCACCGGGGCGCAGGCGATCCTGAAACAGGATGGCAACCGGCGCTTCGCCCTCGATTTCCAGATAGCTCGCCGTACCGCTCCCCTCCGGCGCGGCCCCGATCCAGCCCGCGCGGCCCAGCCGCAGGCGGCGGCCGTCAAAGCGGCCCTGCAGGCCCCGGCCCGGAATCTCGCTCACAGACTCCACTTCCGCAGCCTCAACGCCGCGCCCCCGCGCCAGATCGCAGATCGCCTGCGACAGCGGATGGCTGGAGCCCTGCGCCAGCCCGAGCGCCTGCGACAGCACCGCATCCGACAGCGCGCCTGCGTTCATAACCTCGGGCTTGCCCTCGGTGAGCGTGCCCGTCTTGTCGAAAACGGCGATCTCCACCTCCGCCAGCCGCTCCAGCGCGGTGGCGTGTTTGATCAGCATGCCTTTGCGAAACAGCCGCCCCGAGGCCGCCGTGGTGACAGCAGGAACCGCCAGCCCAAGCGCACAGGGGCAGGTGATGATCAGCACCGCCGCCGCGATGTTCAGCGCCGTGCGCAGATCGAAGGTGTAAAGATACCAGCCAAGAAAGGAGAAGGCGGCAAGGATATGCACGCCCGGCGCATAGAGCTTGGCGGCCTTGTCGGCGAGCGAGGTGTAGCGGCTACGCCCGCTTTCGGCCACGGCCACCAGATCCGCCATCCGGTGCAGCGAGGTATCGCGCCCCACGGCTGTCGCCCGGATCACGAGCGGGCTTGTCAGGTTCACTTCACCTGCACTCACAGCGGTGCCGACCTCGGCGAACACGGGCAGGGTCTCGCCCGTCAGCAGGCTGCGGTCCAGCTCGCTTGCGCCTTGCGCGATCACCCCGTCCACGGGCATCCGCCCGCCGGGTTTCACCCGCACAAGATCCCCCACCGCCAGCGTGGCCACACGCACCTCTTCCTCGCTGCCATCCGCCAAAAGCCGCAGCGCGCGCGGCACTTCCAGCGCGGTCAGCTCCTCAGCGGCAGAGCGCGCCACGGCGCGGGTGCGGTGATCAAGGTAGCGGCCCGCGAGCAGGAAGAAGGTCAGCGTGAGGGCGGCGTCGAAATAGGCGTGTTCACCGGAATGGGCGGTTTCATAGAGCGAGGTGCCGAGCGCCAGCGCGATGGCCAGCGCGATCGGCACGTCCATGTTCATGCGCCCCTTAGAGAGCGCAGCCCAGGCGTTGGTGAAGAAAGGCTTGGCGGCAAAGGCCACCGCCGGAAAGGCGATCAGCGCCGAAATCCAGTGGAACATGTCCCGCGTAGCATCCTCCGCACCGGACCAGACGGCCACGGAGAGAAGCATCACGTTCATCGAGGCAAAGAAAGCCACAGCCAGCCGCATCAGCAGATCACGGCCCGCCTTGTCGGTCGCGGTGGCGCTCAGGGCACCCGGATCGAGCTCATGGGCCTCATAGCCGATGCCCTCAAGCCGCGCGGCAATGTCGGGCGCGGTCACCTCGGGCTCGGCCTCCACCGTCACGCGTTTCAGCGTCAGGTTCACCCGCGCGCTTTTCACGCCGGGGGTGCGGGCAAGTTCCTTTTCCACCGCCGAGATACAAGCGGCGCAGTGGATCGTGGGCAGCGACAGCAGCAGCGCGGCGCTCGGCACCGGCGCGCGCGCGTCGGCCACCTCTTCCGCCAGCGGCGCAGCCACGCAGGCCGGGCAGGCCGAGATCTGCGCCGAAGCCGTTGTCATGCGCCGCTCTTCACGTAGAAGGGAATGCGCTGGCGGAAGGGCGTGCCGTCCGCGGCCAGCGCCACCATGCGAAAGTTCCAGTTGCCCGGTGCAAGCTCCGCCGGGAAAGTGTAGGCCTCCCCGTCCCATGCGAAAATGGGCGTCATGTCGTCTTTTGTATGGGTGGCGCGGCCCAGCGTGCCGGTCAGGCTGTCAGGTTGCACCGGGGCGCCATCGGGCCCGAGGATCTGCAGCCGCAGCAGCCCGTCCGCATAGCCAGCCGAGACCGTCCAGCCCAGCGCCAACTGCGCCTCGCGGTCCGTATCAAAGCTCTGACTGGCCACGTAGCCGTTCTTCACCTCAAGCCCCGGGAAGGTGCGCACGGCCTGCGTGGCCATGAAGAGGTTGACGGCGATGATCAGCCCGAAAGCCGAAGCGACGAAGAGGAAGACCTTGCGGCCGGTGAGAGGGGCGGTCATGGGGTGCCCTTTCCGTTGAATATCGTGTCTTTATAGGCGCGGTCGGTGCTGCCCAGATCCTCGACCCAGAGCCGCAGATCCGTCCGGTGCGCGTCTGCCGGCGTGCTGCCGGGCTGCGCCGAGACATAGACCCGCTGCAGGAAGGTCGAGTCCGCCGGCACCATGATCACAAGTTCCTCGGTGCCTTCAAGTTCGATGCGCAGGGGCTCCTCAGACGTGAGCGACAGGCGGAACGGGCGATCTTCGCCGTGTTTGTTGCGCAGGCGCACGTCGTAGATGTTGCGCACTGACCCATCTGAGAGCGTCACGAAGGTCGGGTTGCGCACGGCGGCGACTGTCATCTCGATCTCGGAGCGCAGGAACAGCGCCACCACGAGGCCAACGCCCACGAGCGACCAGAGCGTGGTGTAGAGGATCGTGCGCGGGCGCAGGATGTGCTTCCACACCGGCTTGGGCGGGATGCCGTCGATCTCTTCCGGCGCATCCGTGAGCGCGAGATAGTCAATCAATCCACGCGGTTTGCCGATCTTGGCCATCACGTCGTCGCAGGCATCAATACAAAGCGCGCAGGTGATGCATTCCAGCTGCTGGCCGTCGCGAATGTCGATCCCCACCGGGCAGACATTCACGCAGGCCATGCAATCGATGCAATCGCCCTGCGGTTCCGCATCCGCGTCCACCGGGCCCTTGCGCAGCTTGCCGCGCGGCTCGCCGCGCCATTCGCGGTAGGCCACGGTGATCGTGTCCTCGTCCATCATCGCGGCCTGAATGCGCGGCCAGGGGCACATGTAGATGCAGACCTGCTCGCGCGCGATGCCGCCGAACATCACCGTGGTGAAGGTGAGGATACCCATGGTGATATAGGCCACGGGCGGTGCGGAGAAGGTGAGCAGATCCATCAGCAGAGTCGGCGCATCGGCGAAGTAGAACACCCAGGCCCCGCCCGTTGCGAGGCCGATGGCGGCCCAGACGATGCCCTTGAAGACGCGTAACCGCACCTTGCGCGCCGTCCACGGCGCGTTCCACAGGCGCACGCGGGCGTTCCTGTCGCCTTCGATCCAGCGTTCGGTGAGGATGAAAAGATCCGTCCAGACGGTCTGCGGGCAGGTATAGCCGCACCAGACACGCCCCATGGCGGAGGTGAACAGGAAGAGCCCAAGCCCGGCCATGATCAAAAGGCCCGCGATGAAGTAGAACTCATGCGGCCAGATCTCGATCATGAAGAAGAAGAAGCGGCGGTTGGCGAGATCGACCAGAACCGCCTGATCCGGCAGATTCGGGCCGCGATCCCAGCGGATCCACGGGGTCAGGTAATAGATGCCGAGGGTGATCCCCATGATCCACCACTTGAGGGTGCGGAACTTGCCGCTGACCCGGCGCGGGAAAATCGGCTCGCGGGCGGAATAAAGGGACGGGGGGGTGTCTGAGCTGCTCAACGGATGGGCTCCCGTTCTGAAATGGCTGGCTGACACATATCCTGTTTCGAATATGTTTTGGATTGACGCAGGTCAAACCGGGCCTTGCCCTCTATGTGATCTGTCGCGCGCGGGTCCGCAGCGTGACAGAGCCCCGCAGCGACAGGATGCTGCTGCGACACGGTGCCCCGCACAGGGGCCGGAGAGATTGACTGCAACTGGTTCATCGTTCGTGCCACCAAAGAGGATTTGGGGCAATCGCGGCCCTGAATTGCAGGGCGTCGCGTGTCCGGGTGTCCTTTTTTGGCCTTTCCATTTCGCCCTGCCGAAGGGAAGCGGGGCGGGTGAGACAACGGGCGGCTGGCAGAGATAGGTTTCGCTTTCTGCCCGCAGCCCCCTAGAATGAAAGGGGCACCGATCCCGTTGGAAACGCGCGAACAGGATCGGGATCGGTGCCGACGGCTCCCAGGGGCTCCTCAACCACAGGGGGCCGTTTCTTTGGCACCGACCCTGTTGGAAACGCGCGAACAGGATCAGGGTCGGTGCCACCCTCGGCCCCTGGCGTGTGGCTGGGGGCCGAGGGAACTCTTGCGTCAGCCTTACTCGCCGCCGCCCAACTGGTGGACGTAGAGAGAGACGGCGCGGATGTCGGCCTCGCTCAGACGGTTGGCCCAGGGTGGCATCACACCGAAGCGGCTGTAGGTGACGGATTCGATCAGCGTGTCGCGATCGCCCCCGTAAAGCCAGACGGCATCGGTGAGGTTCGGCGCGCCCTGATCACGGTCGCCCATGCCGGCTTCCCCGTGGCAGGCGGAGCAGTTGTCTTCAAAAACGGTCGCCCCGGCTGTTGCCAGTTCCGCGTCATGCTCCTGGTTCGAGATCGCCAGAACATGCTCCACCACCTGCAGGATTTCCTCTTCTGCGAGGATCTCGCCGAACTGCGGCATCTCGGAATAGCGGGCGTCGTCGTCCTGCTCGTTCCGGATCCCGTGAGAGATCGTGTAGTGGATGTTCTCGATATCGCCGCCCCAGAGCCAGGCATCGTCCAGCAGGTTCGGGTAGCCCTTGGCACCGGCCGCGCCGGAGCCGTGGCACTGCGAACAATAGGTGCGGAACACGGCGCCGCCGTTGGACACGGCGAAGCGGTTCAGATCCGCATCATCGACAATAGCCGTCAGCTCGGTGTCCACCAGACGCTGCCGGGTGGCGGCGTTGATGTCGTCCCAGCGGGCGATTTCCTGCACGACGTCCCCACGGGTGGAGGCGCCAAGCAGGCCCGGTGTGGCCTTGGTGATCAGCGGCCAGGCGGGGAAGAGGATCGTGTAGATGATCCCCCAGGCGATGGTGGCGTAGAACGTCCAGAGCCACCAGCGCGGCATCGGGTTGTCATACTCCTGGATCCCGTCCCAGGAGTGGCCCGTGGTGGGCACGTCCTGCGGTTGCTGGGTCTTCTTGGGTGCTTTGCTCATGGCCGCGCCTCCTTGCGTTGCGCGTCGGCTTCGAAATCGTCAGCCGGTTTGTTTTCATGGCGGAACGGGATGTTGGCGGTGTCCTTGTATTCCTTGCTGCTGCCCGGGCGGAACACCCAGACAACGACACCAAGGAAGAAGACGAACATCGCCAAGAGCATCCAGCTGTCCGCAAACTGGCGGGTGATCGAATAGGTATCCATTCCCGCCCCCTTACCGGCTTGCGTCCGGGGTGAAGGTCGAGAAGTCCACGAGCGTGCCCAGCATCTGCATGTAGGCAATCAACGCGTCCATCTCCGACACCCCCGGCTGGCCATCGAAATTGCGCACCTGCGCGCCCGGATACCGCTCAAGCATGGCGTCAAAATCGCTGTCCGGGTTCGCCTGAGCGAGGAAATCGGCCTGTGCGTTCTCGATCATTTCATCCGAGTAGGGCACGCCCAGCAAGGCATGGGTCGACATGAAATCACCGATGTAGCGGCCATCGATCAGCGTGTCCTTCAGGAAGCCGTATTTCGGCATGATGGACTCGGGCACCACCGATTGCGGATCGGTCAGGTGATCGACGTGCCATTCATCCGAATAGCGGCCGCCCACGCGCGCGAGGTCAGGCCCGGTGCGCTTGGAGCCCCACTGGAACGGGCGGTCGTACTTGGACTCCGCCGCCAGCGAGAAGTGGCCGTACCGCTCGATCTCGTCGCGCATCGGGCGGATCATCTGCGAGTGGCAGACGTAGCAGCCCTCACGGATGTAGATCTCGCGGCCCTGCAGTTCGAGCGGGGAGTACGCCCGCATGCCCTCGACGTCCTCGATGGTGTTTTCGAGGTAGAACAGGGGCGTGATCTGCACGAGGCCACCGATGGTCACAACGAGGAAGCTGAAGACCAGGAGGAGCGAAACGTTCTTTTCCAGAACCTTGTGTTTGTCGAGAATAGCCATCTCTTTCGGCCCTCCTTATTCGGCCGGTGCCGCAGCAGAAGCAGCAGCCGCCTTGGGCTCGCCTTTGCGCACGGTCATCCAGAGGTTATAGGCCATGATCACACCGCCGGTGACGTAGAGCACACCACCCAGAGCGCGGACCACATACATCGGGAACTTCGCGGCCACGGTGTCGGCGAAAGAGTTCACGAGGAAGCCGTTGGCGTCCACTTCACGCCACATCAGGCCTTCCATGATCCCCGTCACCCACATGGAGGCGGCGTAGAGCACGATGCCGATGGTGGCGAGCCAGAAGTGCCAGTTCACCAGCGCCAGGCTGTAGAGCCCCTGCTTGTTCCAGAGTTTCGGGAACAGGAAGTAGAGCGCGCCGAAGGTGATCATGCCGTTCCAGCCCAGAGCGCCGGAGTGCACGTGGCCGATCGTCCAGTCGGTGTAGTGGCTGAGCGCGTTCACCGCCTTGATCGACATCATTGGCCCTTCGAAGGTGGACATGCCGTAGAAGCCGATCGACACCACCATCATGCGGATGATCGGATCGGTGCGGATCTTGTCCCATGCGCCGGAGAGCGTCATCAGGCCGTTGATCATGCCACCCCACGACGGCATCCAGAGGATGATCGAGAACACCATGCCGAGCGTCGAAGCCCAGTCGGGCAGCGCGGTGTAGTGCAGGTGGTGGGGGCCGGCCCAGATGTACAGGAAGATCAGCGCCCAGAAGTGGATGATCGAAAGCTTGTAGGAGTAGACCGGGCGTTCGGCCTGCTTGGGCACGAAGTAATACATCATGCCAAGGAAGCCTGCGGTCAGGAAGAAGCCCACGGCGTTGTGGCCGTACCACCACTGCGTCATCGCATCCTGCACACCGGCGAAAATCTGCACCGAGTCGGAGCCGAAGATCGAGACCGGGATCGCGAGGTTGTTCACCACGTGCAGCATGGCCACGGTGACGATGAAGGAGAGGTAGAACCAGTTCGCCACGTAGATATGCGGCTCTTTGCGCTTCACGATCGTGCCGAGGAAGACGAGCAGGTAGGCCACCCAGACAATGGTAAGCCAGAGGTCAACATACCACTCGGGCTCGGCGTATTCCTTGGATTGCGTGCCGCCCAGCAGGTAGCCGGTGGCCGCGAGCACGATGAAGAGCTGATAGCCCCAGAACACGAACCACGCGAGGTTGCCGCCCCAGAGCCGTGCGGCCGAGGTGCGTTGAACCACGTAGAAGGACGTACAGATCAGCGCGTTGCCCCCGAAGGCGAAGATCACCGCCGAGGTGTGCAGCGGCCGCAGACGCCCGAAGTTCATGTAGGGTTGGGCCCATTCGAAGTTGAGCACGGGGAAAGCCAGCTGGAACGCGATGAACGTGCCGGCCAGAAAGCCGACAACGCCCCAGAAGACAGTTGCGACGGCGGCGTAGCGGATGACGCCGTCCATATAGCCCGTCTCAGGCGCGGCCGGAGAGAGGTTGGGTTCGTCCGTATTGCGGAGGGTCCAGAGGAACAGACCACCCGCGACCAGCATGAGGATAACCGCATGTACCTGGTAAGCGAGATCTCGGCCGTAGCTGGCGGCGATCATCATGAACAATGTCACCAGGCCAAGCCCGACCAGTTTCAAATAATTCGACATTCAAGCGTCCCTTCGTCTTGCCAGCGTCGACTCGTTTCTTTTTTGCACTGGGTCTATCTGACGGTGGCGTTTTGGCGGCCCTGCTGAGAAGCCACCTTGATCCAAATCAATACATGCTCAAAGCATGGAACGTGTTGATCCGTATCAAAGCCGACTCAATGCTTACACCCTACCCTACCATTGCTTTGCCAGAATTGGGGGTAAACTCGTGGCCTATAAGTCTTTGCTTACAGTCAGTTGCGATCCCGCAGCCGCCGGGAACGTCTTGGAAAGCGCCATTGCGCTTGCCCGCAAGGGGGATGCGCATCTCGATGTGCTCAGCCTCGGCGTCGATCCGACGCAGCCCATGGTCTACTATGGCCAGGGCAATGCGCTCATCACGCAGGAGCTTCTGATCCAGGCCCGCGAACGGGCGAAGGAGAACGAATCCGGGCTGAAAGAGCGCCTCGGGCGCGAGGAGATCTCCTGGGGCTGCGATGCGGCGGCCGCGCAGATCGATGGCGTCACCCGGCTGGTGTCACTGCGCGCACGCTATGCCGATCTGGTGATCCTGCCCAAGCCCTACGCTGAAGGCACGGGCCATGAGCAGGAGGCCATTCTGGAAGCCGCCCTGTTTGAAGGCCACGCGCCGGTGCTCGTGGTACCGGAAGGTCAGACGCTTGAGGAGGCGCCCAAGCGCATCGTCGTGGCGTGGAACGACAGCGCCGAGGCGCTGGCCGCGATCCGGGCCGCCCTGCCCCTGTTGCAGGCCGCCGAGATCGTCTCCATCGCCATCATCGATCCGCCCCAGCACGGGCCGACCCGCTCCGATCCGGGCGGTGCGCTCTCGCAGATGCTGGCCCGCCACGGCGTGCGCGCCGACATTGCGGTACTGGCCAAAACCATGCCGCGCGTGGCCGATGTGCTGGCGCGCCACGTCCAGGATGTGGACGCCGATATGCTGGTGATGGGGGCTTACGGCCACTCGCGCTTCCGCGAAGCCATCCTTGGTGGGGCCACCCGCGATACGCTGGAAGCGGCGAAAGTGCCGGTGCTGATGGCGCGCTGAAGCGTTTTGGATTTCACCTGACACAGCGTGCATCGCTCTTCGCGTTCGACCGAAGGGAGAGGCAGCGAAGACGCGATCCAAGTTTAATCCGAAACGCTCGGCGCGCGTCAGTCGTAGAAACCGCCGTCAGAATCATCCCCGGTTTCGCCCAGCAAACGGTCGAAATCGGGAATGATGACGTGGCGCTTGCCTTCCAGTTCGATCACGCCCTCCTTGCGCAAGGCCGAGATCTGGCGGCTCACGGTTTCCAGCGTCAGGCCAAGGTAGTCGGCCATCGCCTCGCGCGTGAGCGGCAAATCCACCACGATGCGCCCGGCGGCCGCGCCCCCGGTGAGCAGCGTGTTGCGGCGGGCAAAGATCGCCAGCAGGCTCGCGATTTTCTCCTTGGCTGTCTTGCGGCCAAGGATCACCATCCACTCCCGCGCCGCGTCGAGCTCGTCGAGCGTCATCTCCAGCAGGCGCTGGCTGATGTGCGGGGTCTCCTGCATCATCTTCTCGAACGGCCCCTTGCGGAAGCAGCACATCATCAGATCGGTGGTGGCCGTCACGTCATAGGTGGCCACGGCACGCCCGGGGCGGCCCACGAAATCCGACGGCAACAGCAGGCCCACCATCTGGCGGCGGCCGTCTTCCATCGTCTGCGCCAACGAAGCCACGCCCGACACGACGCTGCCCACGAAATCCACCTCATCTCCCGCCCAGACAACCGTCTGCCCGGCGTCGTATTTACGGTAATACTTGATGCCGTCCAGCACCTCCAACTCGTCGGCGTCACAGCGGGCGCAGACGGCGCGATGGCGGATCGGGCAGCTGCCACACTGGACATGCGGCGAGGTCAGGCTCTGAAGGTTCATCATGCGCGTTGGTTGATCTTGATCAATGTTGCCCGAAGCGGGATCGCCTAACGCTACAGGTATGGAACAGCAGACACAACTCGCACGGCTCGGGCTTTTTGACGCCAAAGTGCCGCGTTACACCAGCTACCCGACAGCGCCGCATTTCGCCAATGACGTGCGCGGCGGGGATTTCCGGCAATGGATCGAGGCGATCCCGGCGGGCAACGCCATTTCGCTCTATGTCCATGTGCCTTTCTGCCGGCGGCTATGCTGGTTCTGCGCCTGCCGCACGCAGGGCACCAGCACCAATTCGCCCCTGCGCGCCTATCTCGACACGCTCAAGGCCGAGCTGGACCTGCTGGCCCGCGATCTGCCCGCAGGCGTGACGCTGTCGCGGCTGCACTTCGGCGGCGGCACCCCTACGCTCCTGCCCGCCGCGATGCTGACCGAACTGACCGAGGCGATCTACAGCTTCCTGCCGCTCGGGCCGAATGCGGAATTCTCGGTGGAGATCGACCCGAACGAGATCGACGACGGCCGGCTCGATGCGCTCGCCGCCGCAGGGATGACGCGCGCCAGCATCGGCGTGCAGGATTTCGACCCGGAGATCCAGAAGATCATCGGGCGCGAGCAAAGCTACGAGATCACCGAGGCCGCCGTGAACGGGTTGCGCGCCCTTGGCGTGCTGAGCCTGAACGCCGATATCCTCTACGGTCTGCCCAACCAAACCGACAGCCGCATCGCAGATTCGGTGCAGAAGCTGCTCTCGCTCTCGCCGGACCGCGTGGCGCTTTACGGCTATGCCCATGTGCCCTGGATGGCCAAACGGCAATCCATGATCCCCTCCGATGCCCTGCCCACCCCGCAGGAGCGGCTCGGCCTTTTTGAAACCGCCCGCGAGCTGTTCGTCTGGGACGGCTACGCCGAGATCGGCATCGACCATTTCGCCGTGAAGGGCGACGGGCTGGAAACCGCGCAGCGCTCGGGCCGTCTGAAGCGGAATTTCCAGGGCTACACCGATGACACCGCCGAGGTTCTGATCGGTGTCGGGGCCTCCTCGATCTCGCGCTTCCCTCAGGGCTACGCGCAGAACGCACCGGCCACTTCGGCTCACACCCAGAAAATCCGCGAGGGGCAATATTCCACCGCGCGCGGGCATCGCTTCTCGAAGGTGGACGTGATCCGGGGCCGCATGATCGAAGCACTGATGTGCGATTTCAGCGTCTCTGTTGCCGAGGTCGCCGCCCTGCCCGGCGCATCGCGCAGCGATGTGTCCCGCTGGTGCGCCGAGGTTGCCGCGCAATTCCCCGGCTTCGTGCGCTTTGCCGATGGGCGGCTCGACATCCTGCCCGAAGGGCGCCCGCTCACCCGCATGGTCGCCCGCGCCTTTGACGCCTACGATCTGTCCCGCGCCGGGCACTCCAGCGCGGTATAAGCTTCAGCCATTTTCAAGCTCGCCCGGATCCAGTTCGGGCGAGCCCTTACCCGCCGCCTCCGCCCGCGCCAGCCGCGCGGCGATGCGGGCGGTGAGCGGGGTTTGCACGCCTGTCTCCCGCGCCAGCCGCAGGATCTCGCCCTGCAGGGCGTCGATTTCCGTGGCGCGCCCATCGGCCAGATCATAGGCCATGGAGGTGCGTGCCTCGGGGTCAATCGTCAGCATCTGCGCCGCGATGCGCTTGAACAACGGCGTGGGCAGGCGCAGCAGCGGCGGGATCAGGCCCGGCGGCAACGGGGCCTGCGGCTTGAAGCCGATCCCGGCGGCTTTCAGCACCGCCATGGCCTCCGCCATCTGATCCGCCATCAGCCGCCGCCAACGGCGGTCCAAAAGCATCTGCTGCAAGGTCAGCCCGGAAAGCGCGTTGAGCGCATTGGTGAGGTTGATCAACAGCTTGCCCCATTGCACATCGACAATCTGGGCGCTTTCGAGCACAGTCAGCCCTTCCACGGAAAGTGCATTGGCCAGCGCGCCGGGGCCGGCCTCGATCACGATCTCGCCCGAGGTGGCGCGGTGGAAGCGCGCAGGCGAGGGCGACACAACGTTGAACGGCACCATCGCCGCACGCAGGTCGCGCCCGGGCAGGGAGGCGCGCAGGGTGGCTGCGCTCTCCAGCCCGTTCTGGAAGGAAATCACCGGCGCAGCCTGAGGCGCATGGGCGGCAATGGCGGCGGCCATTTCGGCTGTCGCACCGGTTTTCACCGCGACAATCACCAGATCCGCCGCGCCAAGGCAGGCAGGATCTGTGGAAAGCGTAAGCGCCTCAGGCGGCAGATGCGCCGAAAGCCCGGTGTAATCGGTGAGCTCCAGCCCCTCCGCCGCGATCGGCTCCAATACGCGCGCGCGCCCCAGAAGCGTGACGTCATGGCCGCCGCGCGCCAGAAGCCCGCCCGTGAAACAGCCGATCGCTCCGGCACCGGCAACAGTGATTTTCATGCAAAAAGGCCCTCCCTTACGCAACCTGCACGGGAGGGCCCTTGTTTGGCAAGATGGCCGTCAGGTCAGCCGCGCCTAGCGGCCCACGCACCAGCGCATGATGGCCTTCTGGGCGTGCAGACGGTTCTCGGCCTCATCAAAGATCACCGAGTTCGGCCCGTCCATCACCGCGCTTGTCGCCTCTTCCTCGCGGTGGGCGGGCAGGCAGTGCATGAAAAGCGCGTCCGGCTTGGCGTGGCGCATCAGCTCTTCGTTGACCTGATAGGGGCGCAGCAGGTTGTGGCGGCGCTCCCGCGCGCTCGGCTGATCGTGCATGGAGACCCATGTGTCTGTCACCACCAGATCGGCACCGGCCACCGCGCGGTAGGGATCGCGCTCGATGGTGATCGAAACGCCCTTGTCGCGCGCCTCCTGCATGAAACCGGCCTCCGGATCCAGCACCGGCGGGCCGGTGAACACCAGATCGAAGCCAAACTGCCCGGCGGCATGGATGAAAGAGGCGCAGACATTGTTGCCATCGCCCGACCACACAACCTTTTTGCCCGCGATGGAGCCGCGATGCTCCTCGTAGGTCAGGATGTCGGCCATGATCTGACAGGGGTGGCTGCGGTTCGTCAGCCCATTGATCACCGGCACATCGGCATATTCCGCCATCTCCAGAAGCGTGGCTTCCTCGAAGGTGCGGATCATGATCAGATCCACATAGCGGCTGAGCACGCGGGCGGTGTCGGCGACGGTTTCGCCGTGGCCCAGCTGCATGTCGCTGCCCGACAACACCATCGTCTGCCCGCCCATCTGGCGCACGCCCACATCGAAAGAGATGCGCGTGCGGGTGGAGGGCTTCTCGAAGATCAGCGCGACCATGCATCCGTCGAGCGGAAGCTCGGCGTCCGGCACGCCCTTGGGCGCGCCGTTGCGCGCGGTTTTCATCGCCTTGGCGGAGGCGATCATCGCCTTCAGATCGTCCGGCGCGGTGGCGTTGATGTCCAGAAAATGCGTCATGTCCCTATCCAGTCCTGTCTCAGGTCGCGGCAGCGAGCTCGGCTTCCACGGCATTGGCGGAAGCGTCGAGCCGGGCCACGGCCTCGGAAATCTCTTCATCGGTGATGGTCAGCGGCGGCAGCAGGCGCACCACGTTGTCGGCGGCCGGCACAACCAGCAGTTCCTGACCGTAAGCCGCTGAAACAACGGCAGTATTCACCGCCTTGCACTTGAGCCCCAGCATCAGCCCGGATCCACGCACCGCCTCGAACACCTCGGGATGCGCGGCCACAAGCCCTTCGAGCTTCTGGCGCATCAGCCCGGCCTTGCGGTTCACCTCGGCCAGAAATTCGGGCGTGGCGATGATGTCCATCACGGCACCGCCCACGGCACAGGCCAGCGGGTTGCCGCCATAGGTGGAGCCATGGGTGCCAGCCGTCATGCCGGAGGCAGCCTCTTCGGTGGCCAGCACCGCGCCCAGCGGGAAGCCGCCGCCGATGCCCTTGGCCACCATCATGATATCGGGCTCGATCCCGGCCCATTCATGGGCAAAGAGCTTGCCCGTCCGGCCCACGCCGCATTGCACCTCGTCAAAGATCAGGAGCGCGCCGTGCTCATCGCAGAGATCGCGCAAGCCCTTGAGGCAGACGTCCGGCAGCGGGCGGATGCCGCCTTCGCCCTGCACCGGCTCCACGAGGATCGCGGCCACGGTGTCATTCATCGCCGTCGCAACGGCCTCGTGATCGCCGAAGGGCAGGTGGATGAAGCCCGGAAGCAGGGGGCCGAAGCCCTTCGTCATCTTCTCCGAACCCGCCGCCGCGATCCCGGCGGAGGAACGGCCATGGAAGGAGCCCTCAAACGTCACGATGTTCACGCGCTCGGGCTGGCCCTTCTCGTAGAAGTACTTCCGCGCCATTTTCACCGCCAGTTCACAGGCTTCCGTGCCCGAGTTGGTGAAGAAAGCAGTATCGGCGAAGGTGTGTTCCACCAGCTTGTCCGCCAGCGCCTGCTGCTGCGGGATCTTGTAGAGGTTCGAGACATGCCAGAGGTTTTGCGCCTGCTTCGTGACCGCCTCTACCAGCGCCGGATGCGCATGGCCCAGCGCGTTCACCGCGATGCCCGCGCCCAAATCCAGAAAGCGTCGTCCGTCCGCCTCGATCAGCCAGCTGCCTTCGCCCTTCACGAAGGAGAGCGGCGCGCGGGAATAGGTCGGCAGAACGGTGGGGATCATGGTCGTAACCCTTTGGAAATAGCCCGTATGGAGCGTGTGTGGTGCATGATCGCAGGGATCAAGTCAATCAGGGGGGGCGGGGGCTGCACGCTGGCAGCAAGACAAATGCGCAAGTGGCGCCGAAAGGCATCAGCCTCGGCGTCGGAGCGGGAAATATGCGGCGCAAGTTGTCATGCGACGCTCATAGCGCCTTGGGTGCCCTTTGGGAAGCCGGATTATCGCCCCGCGCGCGTTGACCCTTTGTAAAGGCAAAGGCGGCATGCTGCGCCCCATCTGTAAGGAAGGAGTGCCGTATGAACCGCCCCGCGCTGCTGATCGTCTTGTCTGCCATCGCGCTTGTCGGTGCCCTCTTCATCAGCGTCTGGCAAACAGAGCGCATGGCCGGGCGCACGCTCGCGGCCCTTGCCGAGCACCGGGCCAAGGCCTGGGTGGAGCACACCTCCGAACAGCTTTTGGCCGCCGCAGAGGGCGCGCAGGAGGATCAGAGTGGGCACGCGCATGGGGGGCATGGGCATGAAGGGCACAGCCACAGCCACGCGAGCACCGGGGCACCAGACGGCCTCGCCTTGCTCATCACCGAAGGGGCTTTCCCCGATCACCTGCAAGCCATTCTTGGCGCGGAGCTTGCGGCGGATGATGTCTTTCGTTTCAAACTGTTCGATGCCAATGGCACGCTTGTGTTCCTGTCAGACACCATCGGCTCGCCTGAGCCCGCGGCGGATCTGGGCAGCCACAGCCCGACGGCTGCCGCCGCCATTGCCGCGGGGCGCGCCCACACCAGTATCGGCGATGGCCGCGACCGGGCCGATCGCCCTGACCACTACGCCGAAACCTACGTGCCGCTCTTCCTGAACGGGCAGCCCGCGGGGACGGCCGAAATCTATACCGACATTTCCGCAAGCCACCCGAGGGCCGCGGCGGCATTCCACCGGCTGAGCGCCATCATTGCCGCCGTGATGATCGCTGCCTTCCTGATTCCGCTGGGGGCCATCGCCCTCTCCCAACGGCACCTGAAAGTCACCAATGTCGCCCTTGCCAAGGCCCGCGACGAA
The DNA here is from genome assembly GCF_025376885.1 of Pseudoruegeria sp. SHC-113. NCBI lineage: Bacteria > Pseudomonadati > Pseudomonadota > Alphaproteobacteria > Rhodobacterales > Roseobacteraceae > Pseudoruegeria > Pseudoruegeria sp. SHC-113. The sequence continues at coordinate 136,204 of NZ_JAHUBR010000003.1, read as the reverse complement.
GCGCTTGCCGCCGAACACGCCAAGGGGCGTTTCCTTGCCAACATGAGCCATGAGATCCGCACGCCGATGAACGGCGTGATGGGGATGACGGAACTGCTGCGCGAAACCGAGCTGGATGAGGATCAGCGCAGCTGCGCCGACACGATCTACGCCTCCTCCGCCGCCTTGCTGGAGATCATCAACGACGTGCTCGATTATTCCAAGGTCGAAGCCGGGCAGATGACGGTTGATTGCAGCCCCTTCGATCTGCGCGCCCTCGTGCAGGACGTCGCCGCGCTGCTGTTTCCGGTGGCCAACGCGAAAGGCGTGGAAATCTGCGTCTCGCTGGATTTCGATGCCCCCGTCTGGATGCTGGGGGACGCGCCGCGCATCCGCCAGTGCCTGCTCAACATCGCTGGAAACGCGGTGAAATTTACCGATAGCGGCCATGTGTTGATCACGGCGTCCCCTACGGACTGCGGCACCGTGGCCCTGATCGTGGAGGATACAGGCGCCGGTATCCCCGAAGACAAGATCGAACATGTCTTCGCGGCCTTCGAGCAGGTGGACAACAACGCGACCCGCCGGTTTGACGGCACCGGCCTCGGCCTTGCGATCACCCGTCGGCTGGCGCAGCTGATGGGCGGTGAGGTCACGGCGCGCTCCACCTTTGGAATCGGCTCGACGTTTACATTGAACTTGCCGCTCGAGCGCTGCGACGCGCCCGACCTGTCCTCCTGCCCCGAGATGGCGGGGCTCGAAGGGCGCAAGGTGCTTGTCGTCGACGATCTGGAGACGAACCGCCGGATCCTGGATGTCCGCCTCAGCCGCTGGGGGATGGATGTCACGCTGGCCGACGGCGCGCCAGCGGCGCTCGCGTTGCTGGACGCGGGGGCGGTGCCGGACATTTTCGTGCTGGATTACTGCATGCCCGATGTCTCGGGCGAGGATCTCTATAAGGAGATCCGAAAGCGCCCGGCCTTGGCCGCCGTCCCGGCCATCATCCTCTCCTCCGGAGAAACCTCCGCCATCCGCGCACGCCTGCTGGAAGAGGGGCTGGAAGAGATCCTCCCCAAACCCGCGCGCACCGAGCAGTTGGCCCGCGTCCTTTCCCGCGCGCTTGGGCAAGCTCACCCCCTCGCCGTGCAGCCCGAATTGCAGCCCGGCCTGCAAACGCCGCCGGAGGGATTTCCCGGACTGCACATCCTGCTGGCGGAGGACAACCGGACGAACCAGCTCGTCACCCGCAAGATGCTGGAGCCACTGGGAATCGAGATCACGCTCGCGCAGAATGGCCGCGAGGCGGTCGAGTCCTACAAGGCCTTCCCGCCGGATCTGGTGCTGATGGATGTCTCCATGCCGGTGATGGGCGGGCTTGAGGCCACGCGCCTGCTGCGCACCTTCGAGGCCCACGGCAAACGCCCCCGCTGCCCCATCATTGCCCTGACCGCCAATGCCATGGCCGAGGATCGCGCCCTCTGCTCCGAGGCCGGGATGGACGATCACCTTGCCAAGCCCCTCACCAAGCAAGCGCTGATCGACTGCGTGGCGCGCTGGTCGAAGGATTACCGCCTGCGCCGCGAAAGCGCCTAACACCGGCAGCAACGGGCCGCGAAAGGCACCGGGCCTGCGGATGAGGCCCGCCTTAACGATCCGCCATCGACAACGGTCCGCCACCGACCCGGCGGCGCGAAGGCGCGCGGCCAAGCCCCCGCGGCCGTCAGATGTTCGTCGTCAGGCTTTCATGCGGAAACCGCTGCGCAGCCATTGCCAGCACAGGAGAAGCACCGCACCGGTCGCCACGAGGCAGACCAGCAGGCCGAAGAAAGGATTGGCATCGCTCGCCCCGATGAACCCGTAGCGCGCCCCGTCGATCAGGTAGAAGACCGGGTTAAACCGCGTCAGCAGGGCTACAGGACCCGGCAGGCTTTCGATCGAGTAGAACGTCCCCGAAAGAAACGACAGCGGCGTGATGATGAAGTTTGTGATCGCGGCCATCTGATCGAATTTGCTTGCGTAGATCGCCGCAACGATGCCCAAAGCGCCGAGGAAGGCCGAACCGATCACCACGAAGATCAGCGCCCAGAGCGGGTGCTGCGGCACCACGCCCAGCACCAGCCACATCAGCACCCCGATCGCCACCGCCACGAGCACCCCGCGCCCGATCGAGCCGGCCAGATAGCCCACAAGCAGCTCACCGGCCGAAAGCGGCGGCATCAGCGTGTCCACGATATTGCCTTGCACCTTGGCGATCATGATCGACGAGGAGGTATTGGCAAACGCGTTCTGGATCACCGTCATCATCAGGATCCCCGGCGCGAGGAAGGCGGCGAAGGGCACGCCGTTCACGTCCCCCCGAGCCGGCCCGATGGCGAGGCTGAAGATCGCAAGGAAAAGCCCGGCGGTGACGAGCGGTGCCAACAGGGTCTGGGTCCAGACGCCGAGGAAGCGGCGCATTTCGCGGCTAGCGAGCGTCGCCGTGCCCAGCCAGTTCACCCGGCCGAAGCGGCGTGTGCCCATGTCGTAGCGCTCTGCGGCGTCCTGCATCTCGATTCCCCTGTTCTCTTGGTGTCGCAAGTGCTTGTATCCTGCGTTTCCGTGATTAAAATAGGGGGTCAGCAGAATTCTCCCAGGCACGCGATGGAAATGCCGGGCGCCCAGAGCCCCGAACCTGCGCGTGCGGACCGAAAAGGAAGTCAGATGTCCTGGACCGATGAACGCGTCGAAATCCTCAAGAAGATGTGGGGAGAGGGCCAGTCCGCCAGCCAGATCGCCAAGGAGCTGGGTGGGGTGACCCGCAATGCCGTGATCGGCAAGGTCCACCGGCTGGGCCTGTCCAACCGCACCGGCGGTGGCGGCACCGCGAAGCCAGCCGCCAAGGAAAAGCCCGCCGCGAAACCGGCGCCCAAGGCCAAGCCAGCCCCCGCAGAGGCCGAAGCCAAACCGGCACCGGCAGCAGACCCCACGCCCAAGCCTGAGAAGCCCGCCCCCAAACCGGCCGTGGCCGAAAAGGTCGCCACCCCGGCGCGCAAGCAGATCATCCCCGCAGGCCAGCCGCTGCCTCCGCAGCCTTCGGCCAACGAGATCAGCCCCGAAGCACTGGAATCCGTGCGCCAGGTGGAGAAGAAAGCCAAGAAGCTTACGCTCATGGAGCTGACCGAGCGCACCTGCAAATGGCCGATCGGCGATCCCGCCACCGAGGATTTCTGGTTCTGCGGCCTGCCCGTTCAGCCCGGCAAACCCTATTGCGAAGCCCATGTGGGCGTGGCCTTCCAGCCGATGTCCTCGCGCCGGGATCGTCGCCGCTAAGCCGGCCAGACCGACCACACAAAAAAGGCGCCACTAACAGGCGCCTTTTTTTCATGGCTTTTCAGCAGGTCAGCGCGGGGTGTACCAGATCGGCGAGCTATAGGCGCGCTCCGTTGTGACCATCGGCACATCGCTGTCCATCTCCACGGCGAAGCGTTTGGCTTCATAGGCCGTCCAGCGCGGTGTCGGGATTTCCAATACCCGCACGTAATAGAAAGCCTTGAGAGACGGGTCGAAATCAGGATCTTCCCAATAGGTGATCAGCTCCGGCGCGCCGATGGAGTTCGTCCATGTGGCGTTGGCGATATCCACCGTGTTGCCCACCGAAGGGATCTTGCCGTTGGCATCTGGCTGACGCTCGTCGCTCCACGCCACATCGTAGACCTTCTCGCCCTTGGTGCCGTCGGCGTTTAGCCAGCCTTTCACCACCTGTACGCGGTCAAGGTTGCCGCTGAACGGATCCTTCAGGGCCGCGATCAGGAAATTGGGCGCCCCTTCGCCGGGATTGCGCGGCAGATCACCGCCCATCGGCACACCTTTGGCATAGCCGATGTCGCCCGGCAGGCGGGACATCGCGTCCTCCGGGGCGAAGGTCCAGCCACCGAAGAACCGCAGCATGATGCGCGAGCCGGTGGTGCCATAGACCTCTCGCCGCTCAATGGCGTCAAAGATCGCTTCGCGCGTGTTTTCCGCCGCCCAGACAGCGGCCAGCCCGCCAGAGGCCTGTTTCCAGCCGTAGATCGACAGCGACGGATCCGGCGCTTCGATCACAAGGTGCTTCCAGCGATTGGGCTCAGGCTCAACGCCGGAGTGCTTGCCGAAGAAGTTGTCCTCCCCCACGGCGGCCAGCCCGGTATGCGCATCGGTGCTGCCGATCTGGCCGACCTTGAAGGGGTTCACGCCCAACGTGGATTCCAGAAGCAGCCCGTTCTTCAGCGCCTCGCGGGAGTATTCGAACTCCAGCATTTCGGGGGTTTTGACTTCGGTGCCGTTGAGGTTGGAGGCATCCCAGGTGTCGAAATCGGCGAACTCATCGTCTGGCGAGAGGAACGGGTGGGCCTCGCCGTCGCCCTTGATCTGCGTGGTCTCGATCACCGGCTCGAACCTCGCACGCAGGGCCGCGATTTCGGCCGTCAGCGGCGCGCCGTCGAAGGTCAGGTTCGAAAACATCCGCCCGTTGGAGAGGTTGCCGTTGTGCGGGATCGCCAGCACATCGCCTCCGGTGCGATCCTCAAAGGCCTGCAGATAGGCCCAAAGATCTTCCGGGTTCTTGCTGTCGAATTGCGAGAACGGCACCGTCTGGTTGGCCTCGGCGGCATTGCCCCGGAAAAGCACGTTGCGGTGGATGTTGTCGCCGCCTTCGCTTGTCCACTCAAAGCCGATGATCGCGCTGAACACGCCCGGCTCGTTGTAGCGATCGGCCAGCGCGGTGTACTCCGTCCAGGCGTTCTTCACCGCTTTCGGGTTGTCGATCGGGATCACATCGCCCGAAAGGCTGGCCACGATCTCCATCGCAGTGTCAAACACCACCTGATCGTTGCCGCTCGTCAGCTTGTCGTACCAGTCGCGCCCCTGCTCCGTGGCGAGCACTTCGGGATCGCCGTTCAAAAGCTGCGGCATCAGCCCGTACATTTCGGCGTGATCCGAGATCACCAGCCAATCCAACGGCCGGCTGAGCTTGGCCTGCAAGCCGTGCGTCGTCGTCACCTGTTCGCCGCGCGCGAAGCGATAGGCATCCTCCTGCGAAAGCCGCGTCATCGTGCCGGCATCCACCGAAACCTGCGTGTGAAGGTGTGTGTCGCCCCACAGAACCTGCGTCGGGAAGGCCCTGTCGGCATAGGGGGAGAAGTTGTCGTTGCTGAAGTTGGTTGCGACGTCCTCCTTGGAGGGCAGCGTATCCTGCACCCGTTGCGATGCCGCCTCTTGGGCATGGGCCGGCACGAGCGATGTCGCGCTCAGCAAGGCGGCCAGTACCGTCGGCCGAAACGCCGATTGTTTTCTTACAAAATCCATAGTCCCTCCCTTTCCTTTGTCCTGCAGGGCAGAGCGGGCAGCCTTTGCCTCCTGCGCCCGACGCAGGTTACGCATTTTTGAAATTGGTCCAATGCTGTGGGGCCAGTATGCAGACCGCGCCCTGAGTCTGGCAAGGCCGCACCACCTCAGGTTGATCCGCTGATCCGCGCGCTGCGTCATGGCCAAGCAAGCCTTGCTGAGGGAGCCACCTTGCCGTAAAGAAAGGCGCTTGTCGCAAGCCGCCTCCTCAGCCCGCCGAGATCTGCCCATGAGCTCCACGAACCCGCCCTCCCTGCGCCCCGACATCGCGCCCAAAGCCCGCATCAGCGACAGCGCGCGCGATGGCCAGCCGACGATCGGCATGGTGAGCCTCGGCTGCCCGAAAGCGCTGGTGGACAGCGAGCGCATCCTCACAAGGCTGCGCGCGGAAGGCTACGCGATCTCGCCCGACTACGGCGGCGCGGATGCGGTGATCGTGAACACCTGCGGCTTTCTGGATTCCGCCAAGGCCGAGAGCCTTGAAGCCATCGGCGAAGCGCTGAAGGAAAACGGCAAGGTGATCGTGACGGGCTGCCTCGGCGCGGAAGAGGATTACATCCGCGGCACGCACCCTTCGGTGATGGCCGTGACCGGCCCGCATCAATACGAGCAGGTGCTCGACGCCGTGCACGGCGTGGTGCCGCCTGCGCCCGATCCCTTCATCGATCTGCTGCCGGCAACGGGCGTGTCGCTCACGCCGCGCCATTACAGCTATGTGAAGATTTCCGAGGGCTGTAACCACAAGTGCAAGTTCTGCATCATCCCCGACATGCGCGGCAAGCTTGCCTCCCGCCCCGCCCACGCGGTGCTGCGCGAGGCCGAAAAGCTTGTCGAGGCCGGGGTGAACGAGCTTCTGATCATCTCGCAGGACACTTCGGCCTATGGGCTGGATCGCAAATACAGCCCGCATCCGTGGAAGGATGGCGAGGTGCGCAGCCATATCCTCGATCTCTCGCGCGAGTTGGGCAAGCTCGATGCATGGACGCGGCTGCATTACGTCTACCCCTATCCCCATGTGCGCGATCTGATCCCGCTGATGGCGGAAACCGCGGAAAAAGGCCGCGGCCTGCTGCCCTATCTCGACATCCCCTTCCAGCATTCCCACCCCGACGTGCTGCGCCGCATGGCGCGCCCGGCAGCGGGCTCCAAGACCCTGGAAGAGATCGCCGCATGGCGCGAGATTTGCCCCGATATCACCCTGCGCTCGACCTTCATCGTTGGCTATCCGGGCGAGACGGAAGCGGAGTTCCAGCACCTGCTCGACTGGATGGACGAAGCGCAACTGGATCGCGTCGGCTGCTTCAAATACGAAAACGTCGATGGCGCGCGCTCCAATGCGCTGCCCGATCACGTGACTGAAGAGGTGAAGCAGGCGCGCTGGGAGCGCTTCATGGCCAAGGCGCAGGAGATTTCCGAGGCCAAGCTGGAAGCCAAGGTCGGCAAGCAGCTTTGGGTGATCGTGGATGAGGTGGACGAAGATGCCGCCACCTGCCGAACCATGGCGGATGCACCCGAGATCGACGGCAACCTTTTCATCGATGAGGGCCACGCGGCGCTGGCGCCGGGCCAGATCCTTAAGGTGGAGGTCGATGAGGCCGGAGAATACGATCTCTGGGGCCGGATCCTCTGAGACCGCGCCCGGTTGGGCGCGGTTTTTCCTTGATTGAATAAAATCGATTTTTATATCTTCTGGTAGAGATTTCGCGATATTCTGTTCAGGGGCCCGCACTGCGGGCGGGTCGCGGTGCACCAGGGGAGGGGCAGCTATGCCGATTGCCGATATCGACAGCCGCAAGGGCGAGGCCTCTGCCACACAGCAGGCCTATGAAGCCATGCGCCGCATGATCGTGACGGGCGATCTAAAACCCGGCGAGAAGCTGAAGATCGACGGGATGCGGCAGCGGCTGGACACCGGCGCGTCCCCGGTGCGCGAGGCCCTGAGCCTTCTGGTCTCCGACAACCTCGTGGAGCGGATCGACCAGCGCGGCTTTCGCACCGCCGAGGTGAGTGCGCAGAATTTTGATGAGATTCTGATGCTGCGCTGCACGCTGGAGGATCTGGCGCTGCGGGCCAGCCTCGCGGCTGCTGATGACGCGTGGGAGGAACGCGCGGTGCTGGCCCATCACCGGATGCAGCGCGCCCGCGACGCGAAAGATCCGGCCTTCGAGGATCGCCACAAGGAGTTCCACATGGCGCTTCTGGCAGCGGCCCCCTCGCCAATCCTCAAGAAATTCTGCTCCCAGCTTTACGATCTCAACATCCGCTACCGGTTTCTTGCGGGCAGCGCGCTGAACTACAAGAAGCGGGACGTGGTGGACGAGCATTCCGGCATCCTCGCCGCCGCCGTGGCGCGGGATGCGGATCTGGCCAGCGAACGGCTGCTGGCGCATTACCGCAAAACGGGCGCTTTCCTTGCCGGGCTGATCGACGAAGGCACCCTTCCCGCGGCAGCACGCGCGGGCGGCTAGGCCGCCCGGCGAGAGCCTAGTCCAAAGGCACCAGTGTCAGGTCGAAACGGACTTTGAGGTAGGGATCGCCCACCTTTCCCGACAGCTCGAAGCCTTCCGCCGGGAAGCTGCCAGCGGGCATGTCCTCGTAGCGCATCACCAAATCCTTGCGCACACCGAAGACGGTGTCCTGATCGAGATAGGGATCGTCTTCCGGGAAGACCTCCGTCACCAGCGGGCGGAAGCCTTCGGCCTCCACGATGAAATGCAGGTGCGAAGGACGCCACGGGTGGCGGCCACAGGCGCGCAGGATGTCGCCCACCGGGCCGTCGGAAGGCACCGTGTATTCCACCGGACGCACCGAGGTGAAAGCGTAGCGGCCGTCTTCCCCCACCGTCTGCAACCCGTGGAAGGAATAGGTGTCCTGATCCGGGTCCTGGCTGGAGTAAAGCCCGTTGGGCGCGGTCTGCCAGATGTCGAGCGTCGCGCCGGGGATCGGGTTTCCGGCGGGATCCTTCACGATGCCTTCCGCGAGCAGCACCGGCGCGTCGAAATCCTTGCGCAGGTCCGCCCCCACCGCGAGCGGCGGGGAGCCGGAGATATGAAACGGCCCCAGCACCGAGGAAGAGGTGCCTTCCGGGCGCGAATGCAGCATGTCAACGAGCGAGGAGAGCCCCAACACGTCGGATAGCAGCACGAACTCGTGGCGTTCCTTGTCGGAAATCGCCCCGGCGGCCTCCAGAAAGGCGATGCCCTGATTCCACTCCTCGTGGGTCAGCTTCACCTCGCGGGCGAAGGCGTGCAGATGGGTGACGAGGCTCGAGAGTACTTCCTTCAGGCGCGGGTCGATCCCTTCGCCCATGTAGCCCATGAAGACATCGGTGATATTGTCGGCGGTGACGTCCCGCATCGGGTTTCCCCCTTTTTAGTTCAGAATGGCAAGGCTGAGCGCCGGGAAGCGGATCAGCAGGATCAGCACCAGCAGCATGACGAAGGCAAAGGGCAGCGCGCCGAGGAACACGTCCTTCAGGGCGATGCGGTCATCATCCAGCGTGGCCTTGATGACGAAGCAGCTCAGGCCCAGTGGCGGGGTGAGCAGCCCGATCTCGGCAGCGACGACGGCGACGATGCCGAACCAGACAAGGCTGAGGCCCATGTCGTCGATCAGCGGCAGGAAGAGCGGCACCACGATCAGGATGATCGAGGCGGTATCAAGGATCGTGCCGAGGAAGAGCATCAGCACAACAAGCAGCACCATGATCCAGAAGAAGGAGAAATCGTTGGCGGCGAGGATGCTCTGCAGCTCGTTCGGCAGGCCTGCGATGCCGAGCATACGCGCATACATCGAGGCGGCGGTGATCAGGAAGAGGATGGCAGCGGTGATATGGCCCGTCTCGATCACGGTTTCCCAGAAAGAGCGCAGGTTGATCCGGCGGCGAACAGCGGCGATCAGGATGCCGATGGCAGATCCGGCGGCGCCGGCCTCCACGGGCGTTGTCCAGCCGGTGTAGATGCCGCCCAGAACCACCACGATCAGCGCCAGGATGGGCAGGGTTTTCCCGGCGATCTCGCCCCAGCTCATCAGATCGTCCTGCTCGATGATCCGCCCGCCCACGGCGCGCGGCATGAAGCGGCCCATGAACCAGATGGCGGCCACATAGGCGATGGCCAGAAGGATGCCCGGCACGACGCCGGCGAGGAACATCTCACCCACGGATTGCTCGGCCACGAAGGAATAGATGATCAGCATCGCCGAAGGCGGGATGATCATCCCCAGCACCGAGGAGCCCGCCACCACGCCGACGGCGAAGCGCGGGTTGTACTCCTGCCGCAGCATCTCGGGCACACTCATCTTGGAAAAGACGGAGGCCGAGGCGATGGAGGAGCCGGTGACGGCGGCGAAGACTGCATTCGCCCCCACCGTCGCCATGCCGATCCCGCCGGTGATGCGGCGGCAGCCTTGGTTCATCACCGAATAGATATCCGCCCCGAGCCCCGCTTTTGAAACGATGAGCCCCATGAACGTAAACAGCGGGATGGTGGCGAAGGTGTATTCCATCGCGCTGTCGCCAATGGCGATCTTCAGCAGCGCGAAAGAGAGATCCACGTTGCCGCGCATGGCCCAGATGGCCAGAAAGCTGACCATGCCCAGCGCGATGGGAATATAGACGCCCAGATAGATCATCACGATGATGGCGACGATCGAGATCAGGCCGATATCAATGGGCGTCATGAGCCGCTTTCCTGATGCGGGGCGCTATCCCCCGTTCTTGTGAAGATGTGCAGGATGAAATGCACGGTGCAGAGGCAAGCCGATAGGAAGATCACGAGCTTCACAGGCCACCATGGCGCGGTGAAAACGCCGGGCACCCCGAAGTAATCCTTGGTTGCCCACATCTCGCGGAACTCCGGCCAGATCGCCACGGCGACGAGGATCATGAAGGCCGCGCTCATCATGTCGATCCCGTTGGCCAGCCAGCGCCCGCCTTTGGGGCGGCGGCTGCGCAGCACCGTGAGAAAGCCGTCAGACCGGGTGAGCCGGCCCACGCGGATCACGTCGGGCAGTTGCAGGAACACGATCAGCACCATGGAGAATTGCACCACTTCGACCGCGCCGAGGAAGGGCTTGTTGAACAAGCCACGCGCGATGATGTCGTAGTTGACCACCGCGATGAGGCCGACGACCACGAGGGTGCCGGTGGCATTCGCCGCCATGGCGATGCCCCCGGCAAGTTTGGCAAACCACGTCACCTTGCGCGCCGGCTCAGTTGGTGGCCGCTTCGGCGGACCAATCCCGCACCGGCTCGAAGCCCGCATCCTTCAGCTTGGCCATATAGGCCTGCAGCATCTCGGTGCCGGGCTGGCCGGCATCATCCAGCCCCTTGGCCCATTCGGCGGCGATGTTGGGCATCGCGTTGGCCCAGGCCGCGCGCTCTTCCGCGCTCATCTCCACAATGGTACCCCCGGCGGCCACATAGGCATCGCGGCTGGCCTGCGCCTTGTCCATGGCGATCCCGGCCACATGATCACGATAGGCCACGGCCACTTCCTGAAGGGTTTCCTTCACCTCGTCGGGCAGCTTTTCCCAGTAGTCCTTGTTGACGGTGATCGTCTTGGAGTTCACCGCGCCCAGGTCGGCCTTCAGCATGAAGGGGGCAACCTCGGCGATCTTGAAGGTGGAGGCGGCTTCCGGCCAGAGCATGGCGTGATCCACCAGCCCGGTCTGCACCATGTTGTAGAAATCAGTCAGGCCGCCGCGCACGCCGGCCGCGCCCTCGATGCCTTCCAGATACCGCAGGTTCATCCCCGCACCCGCCACTTTGGAGCCTTCCAGATCGGCCAGCGAATTCACCTGCTCGCGGGAGAAGACCTGATAGGTGTCCAACACCACTCCGGTGGCGAGGTAGACTTGGTTCTGCGCGTCAAACTCCGCCTGCATCGCCGGGTATTCCTTGGCGATCTCGTCCACGGCCTTGGCCACGGCGCGCGCATCGGCGGAGACGAAAGGCGTCACGGCAGAGAGCGCCTGGCTCGGCAGTTTGGAGTTGTGGAAGATCGTCGTGACGATGCCGATGTCGCCCAGCCCCAGCTTGATGCCTTCGAGAACGCCCTTGGGCTTCACGATGGTGCCGCCGTAGCTCTCCTGCCAGTCCATCTGGTAGTTGCCGGTTTCGGCAAGGCGCTTGTCCACTTCGGGGATGAAGAAGTCGGTGAACTCCTTCACCCAGAGCGCGCGCGCCGGGTAGCCGTCGATCACGACGGCCTTGATCGTTTCGGTGGCCATGGCCGGCACAGCCATCACACTGAGTGCAAGGCCAAGGCCTGCCCTTTTTACGATTGATTTCAGCATGTTGTCTCCTCCCAAAGAATGCTGGTTTCCGTCAGGCTTTGCGCCAGGTGATCGACAGATCCGTGCCTGCCGCTTCAAAGAGTTTCGAGATCGCGCAGAATTTGGCCGTTTCCCGCGCGACCTGTTGCAACTGGTCCTCGCTGCAGGGGCCATCGGCCGCCACATCCAGCCGGATCGCCGTAAAAGGCACGTCCACTTCCTCCATCAGCAACACGCCACGCCGGTCGAAATCGACCTCCATGTCGAAGGCGAGATTGCCGATCTCCACGCCCAATTTGTGGGCGCATTTGTGGCCGATCACATTGGTGCAGCCGATCAGCGCGGCATAGGCCGTGGCCGTCGGCGAAGGCCCCTCATTGGTGCCGCCGCGCGCGACGGGCTCGTCAATTACTACGGTGTTGCCGTCGATTTCCGTCGCGCTGCGCGCGTGGCTCGTACCCTGCCCCGTCAGCTTGATCGTCATCTGGGTTTTCTGCCGGATTGCCATCAGCGCCTCACAGGATCTCGCAGACATCGCCGAAGGCGAAGCGGGGCAGTTTCTGGAACAGCGCCGTTTCATCCGCGTAGCCGATGTTGCACAGGAAATTGGATTTCCAGCCGTTTTCGCTGAAGAACTCTTCATCCACGATGGCGTTGGAGAAACCCGACATCGCCCCCACATCGAGCCCCATCGCCCGCGCGGCGATCATGAAATAGGCGCCTTGCAGGGTGGAGTTGCGATAGGCGGTGTCCTCGGCGTAGTCCGGGCGGCCGTCGAACAGCGGCTTGCGATCCTCGTGCGGAAAGAGGAAATCGAGCCGCTGCCAATAGGCCGGATCCCAGGCGATGATCGCTGTCACCGGCGCGGCGCGCATCTTGTCGATGTTCTTGGCTTTCAGCGATTTCGCCAGCCGATCCTTCCCGGCCTCGCTGCGCACGAAGATGAAGCGCGCGGGGCAGGTGTTCATGCTGGTCGGCCCGGCGATGGTGATCTCGAAGAGCGTGTGCAACATCTCGTCACTCACGGGCCGGTCCGTCCAGGCGTAGTGCGAGCGGGCATCGCGCAGGATCAGATCGATGGAGTCCTCATCCAGCCGCGCCTTGCGCGACCGCAGCGCGCGCACGGCTTCCTGCGCCTTGGCGCGCAGGCTTTCGAGCGTATCGCCGCCCTCCCCCATCATTCCGCCGCCTTCGCGCTGGCTTCGCCTTCGTCGATCACGGGGCTCGCGCAGATGCCGATGCCTTCGATCTCGATTTCCACGGTCTCGCCCGGGCGCAGCCAGCGCGGGTTGGGCTTTTTCGCGTGCCCCACACCCGGCGGCGTGCCCAGCGCGATGTGATCGCCCGGCTCCAGCGTGGTGTATTCGGAGATGATGGCGATGGTGTCGGCCACACCCCAGATCATGTTGCCGGTGTTGGAGGATTGTAGAATCTCATCGCCCACGCGGCTTTCGATCTTCAGGCCCTTTGCGCCTTCCGGCAGCTCGTCCGGCGTCACCACGAAGGGGCCGATCGCGCCGGTCGAGTCGAAGTTCTTGCCCGGAGTCCACTGGTGCGTTTTGCGCTGATAGTCGCGCACTGAGCCATCGTTGAACACGGTATAGCCAAAGACGTGATCAAGCGCGTCCTCGCGGCTGATGTGACGCCCCCCCTTGCCGATGATCAGCAGAAGCTCAGCTTCGTAGTCCAGCCGTTCCGAACAGCTGGGCCGCACCATGGGAGCACCCGCCGCCATGATCGAATTGCGCCCGCGCATGAAGAGCGCCGGGTAGTCGGGGATGTCGTAGCCGCCTTCCTTGATGTGCTCGACGTAGTTGAGCCCGAGGCAGATGAAGGTGCCCGGTGCGGTGATCGGCAAGGCGGGCGTGATCTCGGAGACATCGAGCGTCGCCGCGCCGCCCATGGCGGCCTTCGCTTCCGCAAGCAGCGCCGGATCGGCGGCCATGGCGGAGAGATCGCTGCCAAGGCCCGCAACGGCGGCACTGAGATTGACGGCGGTGGTGCCCTCCACCCCGAAGACGCTCTGCGCGCCTCCAGCGGATCCGACGATGAAACGCATCTGAAACTCCCTGTTGCTTGATCCCATTTTTGGCGATAAATTTTCACCAAGTCAAATAAAATCGATTTTCTTGAAATGGGAGGCTACAGATGCCGGCATGGGACGATTACAAGGCCGAGGCGAAATCGCGCGGCGCGCTGGCGCATGAGCTTTACGCCGTTGTGTCCACGCCTACGGGCGATCCGGCGCAGGTGAAAGCCAACCTGCCCGCCCACCTTGCCTATCAGGCCAAGCAGGAGGCAGCGGGCCATCTGTTTCTGGCCGGGCCGGTCTCCGATGAGAGCGGCGCGCTGATGGAGGGCATGGGACTGATCATCTACCAGGCCGACTCACTTGAAGCCGCCCGCGCGCTGGCCGAAGCCGATCCGATGCACGCAAGCGGCGCGCGCAGCTTCGTGCTGCGGCGTTGGCTGATCAATGAAGGCGGGCTAACGCTGTCGCTGCGGCTTTCCGGCCAGTCCGTGGCACTGGGATAACCGGCGCAATGGTGCAACGCAGCTTCCTTGGCGACATGCTCACCACGTTGTTTGAGCGCCGCCGCAGCCCCGCGAAGGGCGGCGATGCGCGCTCCGTCGAGGCCATGTGCCGCGCGCTTCTGGACACCGAGGGCGAGGTGGCCGGGCCGACACTGGCGCAATCGGTGCTGGATCGCTACGCCCAGATGAGCCGGGAGGAGAAGGCGGCCTTCTTCGCCTTCCTCAACGACGGGCTGGAGATCGACATCGACTCCCTGAGCGAGGCCATCGCCACCTACCGCGCAGAGCCTACCCCTTCCGCCTATCGTCGGATCGCGGTGAGCGCGGAGCCACCCCGGCAGGAACTGCTGCGCCGCCTCAACCAACCGCCGGGCGCAACGCAGGCGCTGGTGAAGATGCGCCGCGATCTGCTGGACGCCCTGCGCGACACCCCTTTGCTGGCCCGCACCGATCAGGATTTCCGCCACCTGCTGCGCAGCTGGTTCAACCGCGGCTTCCTGATGATGCGCACGATCAGCTGGGAAACCCCGGCGAGCCTTCTGGAGAAGATCGTCGAATACGAGGCCGTGCATGAGATTCGCGGCTGGGACGATCTGCGCCGCAGGCTCTACCCGCAGGATCGCCGATGCTTCGCCTTCTTCCACCCCTCCATGCCCAGCGAGCCGCTGATCTTTGTGGAAGTCGCCCTGACGATGCAGATCCCCGGCTCCATTCAGGCACTGCTGAGCGAAGAGCGCAAGCCGCGCGCCGCCGAGGACACGAATGTTGCCGTCTTCTATTCGATCTCCAACTGTCAGGCCGGGCTCAAGGGCATCTCCTTTGGCAATCTGCTGATCAAACAGGTGGTGTCGGAGCTGCGCAAGGAGCTGCCGGGGCTTGAGCATTTCGTCACGCTTTCACCCATTCCCGGCCTGTGCAACTGGCTGGAGGCCGAGCGCGAAGGCGAGGCAGAAGTGCTGCGTCAGGGCAAATGCGCCCCCGAAGATCTGCGCCGCATCGCCACGCGCTACCTGCTGGAGGCGAAAGACGCCAAGGGCCTGCCGCGCGATCCCGTGGCCCGGTTCCACCTTGGCAACGGCGCGCGGATCCATGCGGTGCACCCGGAAGCCGATGTCAGCGCCAAGGGGATGCAACAATCCGGTGGCGCCATGGTGAACTACGAGTACGATCTGACCATGATCGAAAGCAATCACGAGCGTTTCGTGCAATCCGGCGAGATTGCCGCCAGTCCGGCTGTGAAGAGCACGCTCACCAGCACCAACAAGAAGAACAGGATACAGGCCTGATGACAAACCACCTTTACGATGCGCTCTTCGCGCCCCACGCGGAGAATGACGCCACCCTGTTCACCCGCCCTGATGCCGCGCCGATGAGCTACCGGGCCTTCATCGCCCGGGTTGGACAGATGGCCCATGCTCTGACCCGCGCGGGGCTGAAGCCCGGCGACCGCGTGGTGGTGCAGGCGGAGAAATCGGTGGAAATGGTGATGCTCTACGGCGCGACGATCCGCGCCGGGGGCGTCTTCCTACCGCTCAACACCGCCTACACCCATGAGGAGGTCTCCTACTTTGTGACGGATGCCGCGCCGCGCCTGCTGGTCTGTGATCCGGCACAGGCCGAGGGGCTTTCGGACATCGCGCAAGGCGTGGGCGCGCAAATCCTGACGCTGGATGCGGAAGGCAACGGCAGCTTGACGGAGGGCATGGATGCCCTGCCCGAGGCCTTTGACACCGTGGCCCGCGAGGCCGGTGATCTCGCCGCGCTGCTCTATACCTCAGGCACCACCGGGCGCTCCAAGGGGGCAATGCTGAGCCATGAGAACCTGCTCTCCAACACCCGCGCGCTGATCGATCTCTGGCGCATCACATCCGGCGATACGCTCATTCACGCGCTGCCGATTTTCCACACCCACGGGCTGTTCGTGGCGCTCAACACTTCGCTTCTGGCTGGGGCACAGGTGCATTTCCTGCGCAGCTTCGACAAGGACGCGATCTTCTCCGCCCTACCGCAAGCGACGACGCTGATGGGCGTACCGACCTTCTACACCCGCCTGCTCGATGATCCGCGCCTCACCCGAGAGGCCACCGCCGGGATGCGGCTCTTCATCTCGGGCAGCGCGCCCTTGCTGGCCGAAACTCATGTCGCCTTCACCGAGCGCACTGGCCACCGCATCCTTGAGCGCTACGGGATGACGGAGACCAATATGAACACCTCCAACCCCTACGACGGCGAGCGCCGTGCGGGCACCGTGGGCCAGCCTTTGCCGGGCGTGGAAGTGCGCCTGACGAACCCGGAAACCGGAGAGGCCGTGCCGGAGGGCGAGGTGGGCATGATCGAGGTGCGCGGACCGAATGTGTTTTCGGGCTACTGGCAGATGCCGGAGAAGACCGCCGAGGAGCTGCGCGAGAACGGCTTCTTCATCACCGGCGATCTGGGGCAGATGAGCGCTGATGGCTACCTCTCCATCGTTGGGCGCGCCAAGGATCTGATCATCACCGGGGGCTATAACGTCTACCCGAAGGAGGTCGAGGACGTGCTTAACGATCTGGACGGCATTTCCGAAAGCGCCGTCTTCGGCGTGGCGGATGCGGACTTCGGCGAGGCCATCGTGGCCGCGCTTGTGGCGCTGCCGGGGGCGGAGATCGATCTGCCGGCCACCGAGGTCGCCGTGGGCGAAAAGCTCGCCCGCTTCAAGCACCCCCGCCGCTACGTTGTGCTGGAGGCCCTGCCGCGCAACACGATGGGCAAGGTCCAGAAAAACCTGCTGCGGGAGCGCTATGCGTGATCAGGCGCGGCGGGCCTTCCAGGCTTCGAACCGCTCAAGCGATGCAGGATCGGTGGGCGGGTAGAGGCCGATGACGGCCCGGCCCGCCAGCACTTCTTCCAGCACGAAATCCTCGTAAAGCTCCATGCCAAGGGCTTCCTCGGCGATCTCGTCGGCTAGGTTGCGCGGGATCACCATCACGCCGTCGCCATCACCCACCACGATGTCACCCGGATAGACGGCAACGCTGCCGCAGCCCACGGGCACATCAATGTCCACGGCGTGGTGCTTGGTGAGGTTCGTCGGCGCGGAAGGTTTGGCCGCGTAGACCGGCATGGCAAGCGCGGCCGCCCCGGCGGCATCGCGCACGCCGCCGTCCGTCACCACGCCCGCCGCGCCGCGCACCTGCAGGCGGGTGAGAAGGATCGAACCGGCGGAGGCGGCGGAGGCATCCTGACGGCAGTCCATCACCAGCACATGGCCTTCGGGGCAGGTTTCCACCGCCACGCGCTGCGGGTGATCGGGCTCGCGGAAGGCTTCGATCGGATCGGTGTCTTCCCGCGCAGGAATGTAGCGCAGGGTGAAGGCCGGGCCGACCATGCGCGGCGCGGCAGCGCCAAGCGCGCTGACCCCCTGCACGTAGCAATTCCGGTAGCCGCGCTTGTAGAGCAGCGTCGCGATGGAGGCGGTGCTGGCGGATTTCAGCCGCTCAAGCGTTTCGGGCAGCAGCGGCACCGCGCTTGCGGGTTTCGGATTGGCCATGGAACAAACTCCGGCGAGGGGCAGTTGAAACAGAAAACGGCGGCGCGAGGCCCAGGTTTCGCGCCGCCGCTTGACGCCCGAAGGGAGCCCGGGCGTCTGACAACCGGGGGAGGCCCCGGTTAGAGGAAATCATCCCGGCGAGGAGTGAAGCAATCGATCAGCGTGCCCGGCTCAAGGCAGATGCAGCCATGGATCTGGTTGGGCGGGATCACGAAACTGTCGCCCGGCCCCACCTCGCGCTCTTCCTCGCCGAGGAAGAAGCGGAAGCGGCCGCTTTCCACGTAGGTGGATTGCACATGCGGGTGGTTGTGCTTGGCCCCTTCGGCCCCTTCCGCCGTGAAGCGGAAGGCCACAACCATCAACTCGGGGCGCTCAGACAGCACCTGCCGGCTGACGTTCTCGCCCGTTGGCACGATGGGAAATGCGCTCATGTCTTCAACTCTCTGTATGGCTGATGTTGGATGCGCTCAGCTGAACAGCATGCCGCCGTTGATGTCCACGTTGGTGCCCGTCATGAAGGCCGAGGAGTCGGTGGCGAGGAAGGTGACGAGGTTGGCGATGTCCACCGGCAGGCCCTGACGTTTCACCGGCGCGGCGGCCTCCACGTTGCGGCGCACTTCATCCTTGGTGAATATGTTGTGGAAATCGGTATCGATCATGCCGGGGCAGATCGCGTTGACGCGGATCTTCGGGCCAAGCTCCTTGGCGAGGCCGCGGGTCATCGTCATCACGGCGCCCTTGGACGTGGCATAGGCCACAGCCCCCGGCCCGCCGCCATCGCGGCCAGCCTGGCTGGCGATGTTCACGATCGCGCCTTCACTCATATGCGGAAGACAGGCGTTGATCATCAGGAAGGTGGAGGTGAGGTTCAGATCCATCACCGCGTTCCAATGCGCGAGCGGCATCTCGGCAATCGTCTTGCGCTCGATCAGCCCACCGGAGTTGTTCACCAGCACGTCCACTGAACCAAAGGCGGCGACAGTGGCATCCACCAGCGCTTGCACGCCTTCGGGTTTCGTCAGATCCCCCTGCACGGCGATGGCTTTGCCGCCTGCGGCCTCGATGGCGGCGACGGTTTCATCCGCGCCCTTGGAGGAGGCGAAATAGTTGATCGCAACATTGGCACCCTCGGCGGCCAGAGCCTTGGCGCATGCGCTGCCGATATCGCGCCCGCCACCGGTAACGATGGCGGTTTTCCCTGCAAGTTTCATTTTTATTCCTTTCGATTGAACGGGGTCGGGCCGGGCGTCAGATGCCTGTGGCCGCGAGTTTCTTGATGACGACCTTGAACGAGCGGTCGTCGGAGTCGGTGAAATAGAGATCGCAGTCGTAGCCCTGATCATCCATGAAGCTGAACACGCGGCGCGGGGCTGACAGCGGATAGGGCACCAGAAGCGTGGCGATGCGGTGGCGGGTGGCCTCCGGATAGTTCGCGGTGAGCCTTGTGCTGACGGGCAGCCCCTCGATCTCGGTTGGATCGACACCGGGGAAGGCTGTTTCCTGCGTGAGCTGCGGCTTGCCGGCCTCCGACCAGATGACCTCGCCGTAGAAGCCGGCCAGCTCGCCTTGATAGCGGAAGGTGCTGGCCCCGAGCTTCATTGGCGCGTTGGCATGCAGCAGCCATTGCAGGGAGACAGGCGTTTCGGCATCCACGCTATCGACGAAGATGAAATACTGCCGGTTCACGAAATAGACCTCGCGCGTGGCCAGAGTCACTTCCGGGCTGAGCGTGCGATAGGCGGCGGTGGCGTCGCCCTTGATGTAGATGTGATCGCCACGATCCTCAGCGATGTCGATGCGCCCGGTGGAGCCCATCGCCTGCGCCTTGTCGCGCCCAGCATACTGGCCCTCGCCGTTGATCAGGATCGCGTTCTTGGACTGCGTCTGCCGCCGCCAGACCTGATGCATGGTGGAGTTGAAGGCCACGTAATGCCCGGACTGGATCGCCAGATCCTCGCCGAAGGCCGAGAGGCAGAAGGCGTTCTGATCGCCATGACTGTGGCTGATGGAGCCGAAGGGCGAGGATTTGAACACGAATTGCACATGCTCCTCGGGGCTTTGCATCCGGTGCTGGACCGCAGCCCAGCCGATGCCCTTGAACCAGCGCAAGGAGTCCTCATCCGCAGGCGGCGTGGCCTCTACGATTGGGAAATCGCTCTGGTAGAGCATCTCGTCGAAGCGGAAATCCCACCAGCCCCAGTTGTAGAAGGCCATCTCGGTGCCGGGGTTGGTGCGCTTGATCTCGTCGTAATACCACTGATACGCCCCGTTGCCGGTGACGCCCGCGAACTGACGCAGGTTGTAGCCCAGCTTCACCGCGGGCAGATCGCCCATGGTGCTGTCGTCGCCAAAGGTGGCGCGGCGCGTGTCGGGGGCCTTGGTGTAAAGCGGCATGTCGCCGGTGTCCTGGAAGAAGGGGCGTTTGTACAGATCGATCCCGGCCCAGCCTTTCAGCAGGTTCGCGGCATCGATCAGATAGGCCATGCCCGTCATCCAGTAGTGCGGGCCTTCCGCCCAGCCACCCTGTGCGTCGCCCCAGGGCGAATAGACGGTGGAGAGGAATTCCACAGAGTAGTCCAGCCATTCGGCGGCTTCCTCGGCCTCGTCCAGCAGCGCGATGGAGGCGGGTACCAGCACCGCCGAGACGGCACGCACGGCGTGGCTGTCGAAGGGAAAGAGGTGGATACGGGCGTGTTTGATGATGTGGTCCGCGGTTTCGCGGGTGCGGACCAGCAGGGCCTCGCGCACGGTGGCGCGTTCGTCATCCGAGAGCTGATCGTGCAGCCAGTCATAGCCCCAGGCCAGCGCGAGGTTCACGCGGAAGGCCCATTCATCGGTGTAGCTGCGCGAAGTGGTGCCCGCCGGATCCCAGGCCGCTGCAGCCAGAAGCCATTCCTTGGCGCGGGCGAGCATGGCGGCGTCTTCGGTGACCTTGCCACCGATGGCGAGGTGGCGGATCGCGTAGAGCAGCTCCTGACAGTCGATGTAGGTCTGCCGCCAGATGTTGGCGACGCGCTTGTGGCCCGGATAGCCTGCGGGCTCTGCCATGATCTCGCGCTCCATCCACGGCAGCACGGAGCCTGCGTAGAACACATCCCATGTGCAGTGCCCCGCATCCTCGGCCACGGCGGATTTGAACTCCGCGAGCCGCTCCGGCGAGAGCCAGAGGCGCGGATGCGCGCGGGTGCCGGTGGCGTAGCGCTTGCTGCGCGGCGCGAGGGGCGTTTCGGGCAGGCCTTCGGCAATGGTGAAACTGCGGGTCTCGCTCCAGTCGCTCAGGGGCGCGGCGCTCTGCGGGTCGCAGACGGCATAAGCCCAATACTGCGCGCCGGGTGCGAGGGGCGCATCGGGGGTGAAGAAATTCAGATCGATCGGCCCGTAGTGCTGCGTTTTCTTCGCCGGGAAGGCCGGATCTGAGGAGATGCGCAGAACATAGGTGGCCTCGTCCTCGATGACCGGCAGCCAGGAAAAGCGCGGCGGGTTTTCCGTGATCTGCGTCTCGGCCACGGGGCCATATTGGATCGTCAGGCGACCGGCGCGGGGCTGATCGAGAACGGGCTGCTGGGTGTCGGGCATCGGGTCGGGTGTCCTGTGGGCGGATAAGTCGTTTGGGTGGGGAGGAGGCCGAAACCGGCCTCCTCTATCGGGTTTGAAAGAGTTCAGCCCTTGCTGCCGTATTGGCGCTTGTAGGCGGAGTTCATGGCCTCCAGCACATCCTGGTAGCCCATCTTGTCGAGCGTCGCGATGTATTCGTCCCAATCGGCTTCCACATCGCCATTGCCCAGCACCCAGCCCTGCTGGCGTTCCAGCATGTAGGTGCGGATGGATTCCCAGTATTTGTCGTAGACCTTCTGCTCATCGGCATTCAGCGCCACGCCAAGGAACTGGTCGATCAGGTAGTCGCCCTCGTCATAGAGCGCGATGCCTTCCAGAGCGTATTTGTTGCTCCACTGTTCCTCGTAGGCGTAATCTTGGAAGTAGCCACGCGATTGCAGCTGCGCGCCGACCTCGTAGAGCTGGTTGTTCACCGGCTTGCCGTTGGTCAGGAACTCCTCGGTGAAGGTCGGTTTGCCGTCGACCATCGTGTATTGCTGGCCTTCGACGCCGAAGTTGGCCAGACGGCGGCCTTCCTCGGTGAACCAGAAGTCGAAATACTTGATCGTCTCGACGGGATGCTCGTTGGTGTAGCCGATGGCCCAGCCGTCCGGCTTGATCGGGATACGGCGATGCTCTTCGATGCGCTTGCCCGAGATCGAGGCGGGCGGGGCCATGGCCTTGAACTGGAAGCCCGGCACCTTCTCGGCGAGGCTGTCGTTGTAGCCAGCGGTCGAGGCGAACCAGTCATGGGTTGCGCCGCCGATGTTCTCGGAAAGCAGGTATTCGCGGGCAGAGGAGCCACGGGTGAACACCTCGGCATCCACGAGGCCTTCGGCATACCAGCGGGCGAGGTTCTTGATGCCTTCGCGGTAGCCCTCACCGGCGTAGGGGTGCTTCAGCGCGCCGTTGTCCACGTAGAAGTCGTGGTAGGTGTCAGAGCCCGAGGAGCGGCCGTCCCACAGGGTGACGAGGCGGATCAGCTCCGGCCACTGGCGGGCGAAATAGGGGATCTCGTCCTTCAGACCGTTGCCGTTCGGGTCATTGTCGCGGAAGGCGATGAGCACCTGCTCGAATTCTTCCACGGTCTGCGGCACCTCAAGGCCCAGCGCATCCAGCCAGTCGTAGCGGATGAAATAGGCGCGGCCGTATTTGCCGTCCGGCAGGTAGGGGATGTAGTACATCTCACCGTTGGCGGCCTGGATCGCGGCGCGGATCTCGGGGCGCTCGTCCAGATAGGCCTTCAGGTTGGGGGCGTGCTCTTCGATCAGATCGTTGAGCCCGATGAAGGCACCTTCAGGGCCGTATTGGTTCACGAAGTCCTTCAGACGGCTGGAGCCGACGATGTCGGGCACGTTGCCCGTGGCCAGCATCAGGTTCAGGGCTTCGGTCTTGCCGGTGTTCTCATCGGTGCGGGTGTTCGCGCCGACCGTGGCATCCTTCAGGTGGATGCCCGTCAGCTCGCTGGCGATCTTCTCCACCGGCCAGCTTTCCTCATAACGCGGATAGCGGGCGTGGTTCATCTGCACGGTCAGTTCAAGCGGCTCGTCGACGATCCGCAGGTGGCCGTCGGCCAGCGCCGGCCCCGTGATGGCGGTGCCAGCCAGCAGCACCGATGCAAGTTTCAGATTTCGCATGATTTCCTCCCAGTTGCGAATGGTGATTATTCTTTGACGCCGCCCAGAAGGATGCCCTTCTCGAAGTAGCGTTGGATGAACGGGTAAACGATCAGGATCGGGATGATGGAGCAGACGATGATCGCGGCGGTCACTGTCTCCACGCTGTAGGCGGCATCCACCAGCGAGGCCCCGAATTCATTGTCGTCCGAGAGCGTCACGATGGTGTGGCGCAGGTAGACCTGCAGCGGGATCTTCTCTTCGTCCTGCAGGAGCACCATGGCCCAGAAGAAGCCGTTCCAGCGCGACACGATGCAGAAGAGCGACACCGTTGCGATGGCGGGCTTGGAGAGCGGCATGTAGACCTTCCACAGCACCTGCAGCTCGCTCGCTCCATCCATCCGCGCGGCTTCCTCGAAGCTCTGCGGGATGCCCTCAAAGAAGTTACGCAGCAGGATGATGTTGAAGCCGTTCACCGCGAAGCCGATGATGATGCCGAAGTAGCTGTCCAGCAGCCCCAGATCCCGCATGTTCAGGAAGAAGGGGATCATCCCGGCGTTGAACCACATGGTGAAGGCCACCAGCAGGTTCCAGAACCGCCGCCCTTTCAGCTGCGGGCGCGAGAGCGCATAGGCGCCGGGGATGATGATGATCAGGCTCATCAGCGTGCCGCCGATGGTGTAGATGAAGGTGTTCTTGTAGCTGATCCAGAACATCTCCTGGCTCAGCACATGCTTGTAGGCCTGCAGCGTTGCCCCCACCGGGGTGAGGACCACGTTCCCCGCGCGCGCCTCGAAGCCGGAGCTGAAGGAAACGGCGGCGATATAGATGAACGGGTAGAGCGTGGAGATCGTGAACATGCCGATCAGAACCATGTTCAGGATCACGAAGAGCTTGTCGCCACGGCTGTAGAGATTGAAGTTCGTCATCTGATTGCTCCTCTCACCACAGCGACGTGCGCGAGTAGCGCTTGGAGATGCTGTTGGCCCCGACCACCAGAACGAAGGCGACAACCGCGTTGAACAGGCCGGCCGCTGCGGCCAGATCGTATTGGCCGCCCTGGATGCCCTGGCGATAGATGAAGGTGTTCACCACGTCGGCGGTCTCGTAGGTGGCCGGCTGGTAGAGCAGGATCACCATCTCGAAGCTGACTTCCATGATGTTGCCGATGCGGATGATCAGCATGATGATGATCGTCGGCAGGATGCTGGGGATGGTGATCTTCCACATCATTTGCCAGCGGCTCGCGCCATCCACCACTGCGCTTTCATACAGCGTGGGCGAAACGCCCGCGATGGCGGCCAAGTAGACGATGGATTGGAAGCCCGCCTCCTGCCAGATGCCGGTGCCGATGAAGATCGGGCGGAACCATTCGGGCTTCGTCAGGAAGTAGATCGGCTCGATCCCGAACCAGCCGAGCATGGTGTTCACGATGCCGGCGGACGGCGAAAACGCCGTGATCACGATCCCGGCGATGATCACCGAGGAGATGAAATGCGGCAGGTAGACAATTGTCTGCGATGTTTTCTTGAAGAAGCGATGCAGGATCTCGTTGAACATCAGCGCCAGCAGGATCGGCACGGGAAAGCCGAAGAGCAGCGTGTAGAAGCTGATGATCACCGTGTTGCGCAGGGCGCGGATGAACTGATCGTTCGAAAACAGCGTCTGGAAGTGCTCAAGACCCACCCAGGGGCTGCCCTGGATGCCGCGGAAAATCGAGTAATCCTTGAAAGCGATCTGCAGCCCGTACATCGGCTTGTAGAGGAACAGCAGCAGCCAAAGGACCATCGGCACCAGCATCAGGTAGAGCTGCCATTCGCGCTTCAAATGCGCGACAGCCGCCTCAAGCCGGGTGGGCTTGGCATGGGCCTTGCGCAGGGGCGGGGCGTTTTCTTGCGGCAGATCCGTCATTGGACATTCACCTGCCCGGCAAGGGCGTTGCCCGTGTCGGCGTCAAACACCCGCACGAGGTGCGGTGGGATGGTGAAACGGGTGGCCCCGTAAGCGGTGAGCGTGCGACCGATGGTTTCGGCGCGGATCACGAAGGGCTTTTCGCCCAGTGTTGCGTGCACCAATGCTTCGGAGCCGAGCGTTTCCACGAGATCCACCGAGACTTCGACGCCTGCCGGATCATCCGGCGCGAGCGTCACGAATTCGGGCCGGATGCCCAGTGTCACGATTCGCCCGGTCTGGCCGCGCAGCTCTGGCAGATCGGCGATCTGCAGGCTCTGGCCACCGAACTCGGCGCGCGGGCTAGTGTCGCCCGCCACGATCTTCGCCTGCACCATGTTCATCGGCGGCGAGCCGAGGAAGCCGGCAACGAAGGTGTTGGCCGGGTTCAGGAACAGATCCATCGGCGCGCCGACCTGCTCGATGCGGCCGTCGTTCATCACGACGATCCGGTCGGCGAGCGTCATCGCCTCGACCTGATCGTGAGTCACATAGATGGAGGTCGCGCCAAGGCGCTTGTGCAGCCGCTTGATCTCGGCGCGCATGGCGGTACGCAGCTTGGCGTCGAGGTTGGAGAGCGGCTCGTCAAAGAGGAAGACCTTGGGACGGCGCACGATGGCGCGGCCCATGGCCACGCGCTGGCGCTGGCCGCCAGACAGATCCGCCGGGCGGCGTTCGAGGTATTCGGTGAGGCCGAGGATGCCGCTGACTTCCTGAACGGCGGCGGCGATCTCGGGCTTCTTGGTTTTGCGAATTCGCAGGCCGAAGGCGATGTTGTCGGCCACGTTCAGGTGCGGATAGAGCGCGTAGTTCTGGAACACCATGGCCACGTCGCGGTCCTTGGGCGCGATCGCGTTCATCACGCGATCGTCGATCGTGAGCGTACCGTCGGAGATCTCTTCCAATCCGGCGATCATCCGCAGCGTGGTGGATTTCCCACATCCGGAAGGCCCCACAAGCACGACAAACTCGCCGGGCGTGACCTCAAGATCGATCCCATGAACGACCTGAAGCCCCCCGTAGGCTTTCACGATTTGGTCCAGTCGGACTCCGGACATAGCATTCTCCTCCCCAGCGGCCCAACACTGGCCGCGCCTTTACTCACCCTTAGGCTTGACGAAAAATCTCTGCTCGTCAATACTTGTATACAAGATAAAATACAAGATTGCCGACAAGCAATCCTTGAAACCCGCGCCAAGGCGGCGCAAAGCGGCCCGAGAGGGGTGCGAAACACTGGATCGGACCCCGGCCCGCAGCTATGTGGGACCGGCAGGAAAGGAAGCACCATGGCCAACGCAGAGACAGCGCAGACGACGCGCAGCAGCGTCGACAGGATCGTCGAGCAGCTCTATGACGACATCCGCCAAATGCGCCTGCTGCCTGGCACGCGAATCTCGGAAACGGATATCGCCAGCCAGTTCGGCGTCTCGCGCCAGCCGGTGCGCGATGCTTTCAACCGGCTCGCGAACATGGACCTGATCCTGATTCGTCCGAAGAAAGCGACAGAAGTGAAGAAGTTCTCTTCCGCCGCCATCGAACGCTCGCGCTTCGTGCGCGCGTCTGTTGAAGCAGAGGTCCTGCGGCGCGCCTCGGCCCGCTGCACACCGGCGGATGGCCACCAGCTTGACGCTTGTTTAGCAATGCAAAACAAAGCCCTGGCTGAAAGAGACCACGCCGCATTTGCGCGATTGGACTATGAATTTCACCAAACACTTTGCGACATCGCGGGCGTGCCTTTTGCCTTCGACGTGATTCGCGCGGAGAAGGAAAAGGTGGATCGGCTCTGCATGCTCGGGCTCTCGAAAGAGAATCGGATGCCCCAGCTTGTAGAGGATCACGAGGCAATCGCGACGGCCGTAAAAACCGGCAACGCGGAAGCTGCTGCGGAGGCCGGTATGCGCCACCTCTCGCGCCTAGACGATACGATCGAAGCGATTCGCGTCACCAGTGCCGCCTACTTCGACGACAGCGAAGACTAACCCCTCACACAGCCCACCTCCCGAAAACGGCCGGCCTCCCGGCCGTTTTTTTGTTTGCGGGCCAGTGCTTCTTAGATTCGTAAACTTTTTTCTTGTATGCAAGTTTGCATACAAGCATATTACCGGCAGGCTCAGGGGCTGAACCCACCTGCCCCATGCCTTTTGCAAATCAAGCGCGCCAAAAGGAGGACGGCCCGCCATGCCAGAACAGGCTCCGTGCCAACCGTTCATTTTTGTCTTGGCGCATACTTGAATACTAGCATACTACTATAAACGGCCCACAGGATTCACCCCTCGGCCGTAACGTCATCACCGGGAGGAAAAAGATGAACGCATTCACCAAAATCAAACTCGCGGCGACCGCTGCTGCGGTCTCCGTGACCTGCGCCGCCACCGGCGCGCTCGCGCTCGACATGCGCGGCTGGAACATCCACGTCGAAGATTACCCCGTGTCTCACGGTATGGAGGCCTTCATGGCCGAAGTGACCGAAAAGACCGGCGGCGAGATCACCGGCAAGATCTACCACAACGGCGTGCTCGGCTCGCAGCCTGACGCCATCGAGCAGATCCGCCTCGGCGTGATCGATTTCGGCGAATTCTCCCTCGGGCCGATGGGCCAATCCGTGCCGGAGACAAACGTCGTTTCCCTGCCCTTCATCTTCCCCTCCATCCCCGAGATGTACGAGATGATGGACGGCGAAGTGGGCGAAGCCATCGGCAAGGGCATGATCGCCAAGGGCATCGTGCCGCTGGGCTGGTATGACGCCGGCGCACGCTCCTTCTACAACTCGGTGCGCCCGATCAACACGCCGGCCGACGTCGAAGGCCTGAAAGTGCGCGTGATGAGCAACGACCTTTTCGTGAAGATGGTCGAATCCATGGACGGCAACGCCACCCCGATGGCCTTCGCCGAGGTCTACCAGTCGATCAAGACCGGTGTCGTGGACGGTGCGGAGAACAACCCGCCCTCGTACGAGTCCACCAACCACTTCGAAGTGGCGAAATACTACTCGCTCACCGAGCACCTGATCATCCCGGAATGCCTCTGCATGAGCCTGAAGACCTGGGAAAAGCTCACGCCTGAGCAGCAGGAGATCGTGAAAACGGCCGGCCGCAACAGCGCCGAACTGCAGCGCAAGCTGTGGCAGGAGCGTGAAGCCGCGAGCCTTGAGAAAGTCCAAGCCGGTGGCACCGAGATCAACACGATCGCGGACAAGGGCCCGTTCCAGGCCGCAATGGCTCCGGTGTACGAATCCTTCCTCGCCGACAACCCGGACCTGAAGCCGATCGTTGACCTGATCCAGGGCAACTGATCTCTGTAAAGTCTCTCCGGCGGGGCCCCAACCGGGCCCCGCCATTCCGTTTCAAAACCCTTTTATCTGGAGATCGCGCGTGACCGCTGACTCGCCCCTCGTGCGCCGGATCGAGCAGGCGCTCGACTGGATCTGCTCCCTCTGCATCCTGATCGCCTCTGTCGCGCTCGTGGTGCTGATCGCCACTTTCGGCTGGCTGGTGTTCGGCCGCTACGTGCTGAACGTCACCCCCACATGGGTCGAGCAGCTCGCCCTGCTCCTGATCTGCTACATCGCCTTTCTGGGCGCCGCCGCGGGCGTACATCAGGACACCCACATCGGCGTGACCCTGTTTCGCGACATGCTGCCGGAGACGGCCCAGAAAGCCCTGCTGATCTTCATCGATTTCGTGCTCGCGGGCTTTGGCGCGGTGATGCTCGTGGCCGGTGCGACGCTGATGGAATTCGGCGCGGACACGATGCTGCCGATGCTGAACATCCCCGAGAGCGTGCGGACTGCCGCCATCACCTCACTGGGCGCGCTGCTCGTGCTCTTTGCCGGGACGCGCGGCCTGCTGCGCATCCTCACCTTCCGGGACTGGGCCCCGGACCACTCGATCAAGGACTATTGAGCGTGGGACTTCTTATTCTTCTGGGCACTTTTGCCGCGGGCGTCGTGATCGGCGCGCCGGTGGCCTTTGCCATGGGCATCGCCGCCGCCGCCGCCTTCTGGTTTGAAGGCTTCCCGATGCTGATCACCTTCCAGCGCGCGACGGCGGGGGTTTCCGTCTTTTCGCTGCTGGCCATTCCCTTCTTCGTCTTCGCCGGTGAGATCATGCTGCACGGCGGGATCGCCAAACGGCTGGTGACGCTGGCCTCCGCCCTCGTCGGCCACCTCAAGGGCGGGTTGGCGATGGTCAACATCTTCTCTTCCATGCTGTTTGGCGGCATCTCGGGCTCCGCCGTGGCCGATATTTCGGCCCTCGGCTCGCTTCTGGTGCCGGTGATGAAAGAGCGCGGCTACCGCCCCGATTTCGCGGTGAACGTGACAGTGACAAGCTCCATCGCCGGGATCGTGATCCCGCCGAGCCACAACATGATCATCTTCGCCGTGGCCGCTGGCGGCGGGATCAGCGTCTCCAAGCTGTTCCTCGCGGGCGTTCTGCCCGGCGTCCTGATGTGCTGCGCGCTGGCCGTGGCCGCATGGATCCTGTCGATCAAGCACAACTACCCGGCAGAGCCCTTCCCCGGCTGGGCCGTGGTGGGCCGCGCCGCGGTGGACGCCGTGCCGGGCTTCTTCACCGCCGTGATCATCGTGGGCGGTACGCTCTCGGGCATCTTCACCGTCACCGAATCCGGCGCCTTTGGCGCGATCTACGCGGTGCTGCTGACGAAGTTCTACTACCGCAGCCTCTCCTTTGCGGCTTTCCGCGCCGCCGTCGTGGGCGCTGTGAAGACAACCGCCATGGTGATGATCCTGATCGCCTTCGCCAGCTCCTTCGCCTACCTGCTCGCGCTCTATCAGGTGCCCGCGAAGCTGAGCTACGCGCTGGTGTCGATCTCGGAAAACCCGATCATGATCCTGCTGATGATCAACATCATCCTGCTGGTTCTGGGCATGATCATGGACATGGCCGCGCTGATCCTGATCTGCACGCCGATCTTCCTGCCCATCGCCAAGGGGCTCGGCATGGATCCGACGCAGTTCGGCATCATGATGCTGATCAACCTCGGCATCGGGCTCTGCACCCCGCCGGTGGGCACCTGCCTCTTCGTGGGCTGCGCCGTGGGGCGGATCAAGATCGAGGAGGCGCTGAAATCGATCTGGCCCTTCTACCTCGCGATCCTCGTGGCCCTGATCCTCGTGACCTATGTGCCAGCCGTTTCGCTCTGGCTGCCGTCGATCCTTGAGCCTTGAGCCGGGGCGCGACCTCTACCACGTGGCAGGGCCTTCTGGCCCTGACCTGGCCCATGACCCTGCGGGCCATGATGCTGCACGGCATCGTGGTGATCGACGCCTTCCTCGTCGCCGCGCTCGGGGAGGCCTCCCTCGCGGCGATGGGGCTTGCGAGCGCCATCGCCGGCCTGCTTCTGGGCGCGCAGGCGGCCTTTGCCAACGCCGGGCAGATCCTCGTGGCGCAGGCCTTCGGCTCGGGCCGCGCGCTGGCGCAACAGACGGTGTTTCGCACCAACCTCGTGATCAGCGCCGCTGTCTGCGTGCTGGGGCTGAGCATCGTCGGCCTTGTCACCGGCCCGGTGCTGGCGGCCTCGGGCCAGCCTGAAGCCATTCAGGCCGCCGCGCGCACCTACCTGCTGATCTTCGTGCTGGTGGTGATCGCCGAGGCCGC
Organism: Pseudoruegeria sp. SHC-113; assembly: GCF_025376885.1. Classification (NCBI taxonomy): domain Bacteria; kingdom Pseudomonadati; phylum Pseudomonadota; class Alphaproteobacteria; order Rhodobacterales; family Roseobacteraceae; genus Pseudoruegeria; species Pseudoruegeria sp. SHC-113. The sequence continues at coordinate 105,749 of NZ_JAHUBR010000003.1, read as the reverse complement.
CGGGCAGAGCCTTTCGGCCCATTTTACCGGCTGTGGCCGCAGCCGGGTGCCCTTCTACAGCTATCTGATTGCGCTCCCGGTGAACGTGGCGCTCAGCTACGGCCTGATCCACGGCGTTGGCCCCCTGCCCGCCCTTGGGCTTGCTGGCGCGGCCTGGGGCAGCGCAGCGGCGGCAATCCTGCGCGCGGGCTTCCTTTGGGCCAATGTGCTGCCGGACCTGCGCCAATGGCCGCGCGGCGCGGGCTATGAGGGCGGCGGGCTGCTGCAGGCCCTGAGGCGCAACCTCGCCTTCTCAAGCCCCGTCGCCGCCACCTTCTTCAGCGCGCAGGCCTCGGCCAGCGTCTGCATGCTGATCTACGCGCGCTACGACGTGTACCAATTCGCCGCCCTCACTCTGATCCTGCCATGGATCCACGTGGCGGGCACCTTCGGCATGTCCTGGGCGCAGGCCACCGGCGTGACGGTGGCGCAGCTTCTAGGGCAGGGCATCCGGGGTGAACGGCTCACCGCCTTCCTGCGCATCGCCTTTCGCGGCGCGATGATCACGGCCTTCCTCGTGGCCGCCGCCTACGCGCTGCTCATCCTGTTCTCCGGTCAACTCTATACCTCGCTTCAGGACACAACGCGCGCCGCACTGCTGAGCTTCCTGCCCGTGCTCCTGCTGCTCCCGTGGCCCAAGAACTCCAACGCGATCTGCGGCAACACCCTGCGCGCGGGCGGACAGACGGTTTACGTCATGGTGCTGTTCCTCTGGACGCAATGGCTCGTGAAAGTGCCTCTCACCGCCTTCGTGGTGCTGGTGCTGGAGTGGCCCGCGGGCTGGGCGCTGTCGATCCTGCTGGTGGAAGAAGTGGTGAAATTCGCCCCCTTCCACCTGCGCCTGAAACGCGGGCGCTGGCGGGGTCAGGAAGACATCCCCAATGGTTGACTTCACTTGCCCCACAACGATCATACCCAGCACAGGTATCGAGGACGTTAGGAAGGGATCACCCGTGCTGACACGACGACAGCTACTGGCCGCCGGGGTAGCGACTTTTGCGAGTGGCACTGCCTTGCGCGCAACGGAAACCGAAATCAATGTCGACAACATGCTGCCGGGCGATTTCACATGGCATCCGGAACGCTCGCCGCAGGGGCCGGTTGCCGTTGTCGCTTCGCTGCCTGAGCAGCGCGTGCATGTCTATCGCAACGGCATCCGGATCGCCGTTTCAACTTGCTCGTCGGGCCGACCCGGGCACGAAACGCCAACAGGCGTTTTCACCGTCCTCCAAAAAGACGCCCGACACCGCTCATCAACTTACAACAACGCGCCCATGCCAAACATGAACCGGCTCACATGGGATGGCATTGCCATGCACGCGGGCAATCTTCCGGGCTACCCGGCCTCTCATGGCTGTCTGCGTCTGCCGCTTGAATTCTCGCGCCTACTGTTCACGGTCACTCATATCGGAACGCCGGTGATCGTGGCCGGCGCAGCGTCTGATGCGTGGGAACTGGTGCACCCGGGTCTTGTTTTGGCTCCGCTGGACCAAAACGAACTGTCAGGCGCAGTCGCAGATCTTGCGCAGAAGAAACGTCCTGATGACTGGACCGCCACGCCGCCCTACCCCATCACCACTGTTTTGGCGACACGGGGCGACAGCCGCATCACCATCATGGAAGACGGGCGCGAGGTCTATTCTGGGCCCGTTACATTTGAGGGCGAAGGCCCGGTAGGCGAACACGTGCTGCTGCTATTGCAAGGGCGCGATGGTGCCCTGCACTGGTCTGGTGTCACCCATCACCCAGATCCGAGCCACCCGCTGCGAAACGAAGAGCAAGTGCTGAACAGGGTGGCCCTGCCAAAAGAGGCGCTGGCCAAACTGCGCGGCCGCCTGCATCCGGGACTGACGTTCATCGTTTCCGAGCTGCCTTCAACACCCGATCGCCGCTCTGGCGACGATTTCGTGATCATGACGGGCGAGAACCTGTCGTCGCCCCGTCCACCTGCGAACCCGGAGCGGAACTGATGCGAAACCTGATCAGCCTCGTCGCAATGGCTCCGGGTGTTGTATTCGCCCAGAGCGAGCCACATTCCCTGCCAGAGACGGCTTTCCTTGCGGTAGAAATCAACGGCAGCCTCAATCTGCGGCTGGAGCCATCCGAAGAAGCCGGGCGTGTGACACGGTTGAGAGATGGCACGCTGCTTCGCAGGATCGACTGTGGCCTCTTCGGTGGTACAGGCGGCCCCGCAAGCGGCTGGTGTGAAGTTGAATCCCTCGATGGGGGAACCGCCGGCTGGGCCTCCGCTGCGTTCCTCGCACCCTATTTTGGTGCGGACCCCGAAGCACTCACGACCCTCGCCGTAGCGCCGGATCAACAGCGACAGGTCGGCGCGGGAACACTTTCCGGCACGCTGCCTTCCGCGGGCATTGAGGATCACCTGATCGCTGTCCCAGAGGGGGCCATTTTGCAAATTGCAGCGGACACCCTGCCCGAGAACATTGCGGCGATTGTTTTTGACGACACAGGCGCAGCGCTTTTGCGTATCGCGCAGGCAGGAGACTCGCAAGAAATCGAGTTTACGAATGCAGGCACCGCCGTGCTTCGCCTCCTAGAAACCGGGGGAATGGATGGCCTTTATGCCGTCAGTATCCGTTTCGACTGAGGCCGGATCCGACACCGCCCGGCTGCCCGTGCTCGACATCGCCCGCACGCTGGCGATCATCGCCATGGTGATCTTTCACTTCGCCCGCGATCTGGAGATGTTCCGCCTCGCCCCGCCGGGGATGACACTCGAAGGCGGTTGGGTGCTGTTTTCCCGCCTGATCGCGGGGAGCTTTCTTTTCCTCTCCGGTGTCAGCCTCGTGCTGGCCCATGGCGAGGGCATCCGCTGGCCCGCCTTCCGCCGCCGCGCGTTGATGATCGGCGGGGCCGCCCTGCTGGTGAGCCTTGCCACGCTGATCGCCGTGCCGCGCGATTTTATCTATTTCGGCATCCTGCACGGCATCCTTACCGCCAGCCTTCTGGGCATCTGGCTGGTGCCGCGCCCCGCGATCTATGCCGCCGCAGCCGCGCTGCTCGTGGTGCTGCTCTGGGCCACGGTCGGCAAGAGCCTCGCCCTGCCGGAAATCTTCAGCTTCACCGGCCTGCTAGCCGCGCCGCGCCCGACGCTGGATTTCATCCCGCTGCTGCCCTGGCTCGCGCCCGCCTTCGCCGGGATCGCCGCCGCTAAATGGCTGCGCATCGCCGATTGGCCGCGCGCGGAGCCCGGCAGGATGGCCCGGCTCATCGCCTGGCCGGGCCAACACAGCCTTGCGATCTACCTGTTGCACCAGCCCGTACTCGTGGCCCTGCTCTGGGCCATCACCCGATTCCTGCAGCCCACGTGCTTTCCATGCTGAAACCCTGCGCAAACGTGGCGGCAACACCGCAAATCACCTTTTTCAACACGCATGCAGCACCCTTTTCGCATGCCTTCGCCCCGCCCTTAGGCTAAGCAGCCCTTGTCAGACCAAACCCGCCGCCCAGCGGCCCGCCAGACCAAGACCCGGAGAGAGAAATGACCGCCCAGAAACGCCCCATCCGCAAGATCGCCTGTGTCGGAGAGGTGATGATCGAGCTGATCGCCGGGCAGGATGGCAGCGCGCTGCTCGGCGTGGCCGGGGATACCTACAACACCGCCGTCTACATGGCGCGGGGGCTGAAAGGCTCCGGGGCCAGCGTCTCCTACGTGACGGCGCTGGGGCAGGATCCCTATTCGGGGCGCATCCTCTCGGCGATCGAAAGCCATGGCATCGGCACCGAGGCCATCGAGCGGCGGGCCGAGATGATGCCCGGCCTTTACGCCATCGACACCGACGAGCACGGAGAGCGCTCCTTCAGCTACTGGCGCTCCACTGCAGCCGCCCGCACCCTGTTCTCCGAGCCTTGCGACGTCCCGCTGGAGCGGCTGAACGATTACGATCTGGTGCTGATCTCCGGCATCTCCATGGCGATCCTGCCCCCCGCCGTGCGCGCGCGGATCATGGCGTGGGCCGAGGCCTTCTCGGCCGCCGGCGGCACGCTCGCCTATGACAGCAACCACCGCCCGAGGCTTTGGGAAAGCGCCGATGTGGCGCGCGAGGTGAACGCGGCGATGTGGGCGCGGGCCGACATCGCCCTGCCCTCGGTGGACGATGAAATGGCGCTTTACGGCGATGCTGATGGCGCGGCCGTGGTGGCCCGCCTGCGCGGTTATGGCGTGGATCGCGGTGCGCTGAAACGCGGCGCGGAAGGGCCGCTGGATCTTTCCACGGGCAACACGCCCGAAGGCCTACCGCAGGTGGAAAAGGTGATTGACAGCACCGCAGCGGGCGACAGCTTCAACGCGGGATTCCTTGCCGCCGTTGCGCGCGGGCAAAGCGATCTGGACGCGGCGAAAGCGGGCCATGTCCTGGCCGCGAAAGTGATCTGCCACCGGGGCGCGATCATCCCCGAAGACGCCTGACGGGAGACACCTGACAAAACGGCCCGGCCTCACTGGGCCGGGCCCCGGGGCTATTCGGCACCGATAATCAGGATCTTCCCGCTCGCTTTCCCGGCGGCCATGGTGCCAAGCGCATCGCTCAGCTCGGCCAGCGGATAGGTGCAGGCGGTGAGCGCGTCGAAATCGACAGCGCCGGATTCCACCAGCTGCACGGCTTCCTCGAACTCCGCATTGAACTGGAAGGAGCCGACGACCTCGATCTCCTTCACCATGATCAGGTGCAGCGGGATCTCTGCCGCGCGGGGCTGGATCGACGACAGGATCGCCACGCGGCCCTTCTGGCGCACCGCTTTCAGGCATTGCGAGAAGGCCGGGATCGCGCCGCTGGCCTCCACCGCCACGTCAAAGCGGCGATCCAGCGCGCCGTCGGGCACCTCGCTGGCGACCAGGCCTTCGCTGGCCCCCACCCGCAGCGCGGCCTCTACGGCCTCGGGCCGGACGTCCAGCGCCGTGACATGCACGCCGCGCGCGGCAGCAGCGGCGATGGCCAGAAGCCCCATCGGGCCGCAGCCGGTGATCAGCACCTTTTGCCCCACCGCAACGCCGCCCTTGTTCAGCGCATGGAGCGCGCAGGCCATCGGCTCAGCGAAGGTCAGGTGGCGCGGGTTCACGTGATCCCCCACTGGGCGGCAGCAGCGCGCCGGGTGCAGGATCTCGCCCTGAAAGAAGCCGTCCCAATGGGGCACGGTGGTTGCGGAACCGGGGAATTTCTTGGCGGTGCAGAGGTTCACCTCGCCGCGTTCGCAGGCCGGGCAGGTGCCGCAGTTCATGATCGGGTTCAGCGCCACGAGCGTGCCTTCCGCCAGCCCGCTGCTGCCGCCTTCCACCACCCGCGCGCAGGCCTCGTGGCCCAGCGTGACGGGGCCATTCAGCACGAAGCCCGCGTTGGCGAAATCGGAATAGTAATGCAGATCCGTGCCGCAGAGGCTGCCCACGGCCAGCCGCAGGCGCACGAAGCCTTCAGGAAGGTCACGCCCCTCCGCTTGAGGGGCAGTTTCAATCTCTTTCGCGGCGGTGAGGCGGGTTTTCAGAAGCATCTTGGCCCTCGTATCAGAAGCCGACGGCATAGCCGCCATCCACAGGCAGGTTGACGCCGTTCACATAGGCGGCGCGGGGAGAGGCGAGATAGAAGATCGCGTCGGCCACGTCTTCCGGCGTGCCGAAGGCATGGCCCGGAATGCGCCCTTCGATCTTTTCGCGCCGGGCCGGATCCTTGGCCAGCACCGCGCGGGTCATGTCGGTGTCGATGAAGCCGGGGCTCACCGCGTTGCAGCGGATGCCGAAGGGCGCGGCGTCCACCGCAACGGAGCGGGTCAGGCCCACGACGGCGGTTTTCGCCGTCACATAGGCGGCCGCTGAAGGCAGCGCCATGATGGCCCCCATGGAGGCCACGTTCACGATCGCGCCCCCGGTTTCCCGGTGCAAATCCACGTAGCGGCCACAAGCCGCGAACATGGCGCGCAGGTTCACGTCGAGCACGTGGTCAAGCTCTTCGGGGGCGACCTCCCACACCGGTTTCTTCAGATGCACCCCAGCGTTGTTGACCAGCGCGGCAATCGGCCCGTGCTGGGCAACGATGGCCGACAGCCAATCCGCCGCGCGATCCTGCGCGATGTCACACGCGTGGAAAGTTACGCGCGGCCCGAGGCTTTCCACCTCGCCCGCGCTGCGCGCCACGACGTGAACGTCAAAGCCCTCGTCCAGAAAACGCCGCGCCTGGCTCAGGCCAAGGCCCTTGTTTCCTCCGGTGATGACGGCAATCGGCATGGCTCAGGCCCCTTTCAGATGATGACGATACAGCGCATCGAGCTGCGCAAGGAAGGTTTCGCAGGGGATCGCTTTCAGGAAGAAATCCGGCATGATCTCGCAAACATCATCCACGAAGCCCAAAAACCACGGCGCGCGCGGCCGCGTCCAGGCGCTGTCGATGGTGGCGAAACCGCCCTTGAAGAAGCCCGTGGCATCGCCCTGCGCCTGCTGGGCCAACCACGTGCGCCGGTGGGCGGGCTGGCCGTTTCCGGCGAGGTAGATACCCGACTGCACGGCTTCCGTGGCCAGCCACTGCGCGAAGGCGATGGCCTCCCGCGGGGCTATGGTTTGCGCTGAAACACCGATGCCCGCGCCGCCCAGAATGGCTTTCGAGCCCTTATAGCCCTGCCAGACGGGCAGATCGACATAGGCCACGGGATGGGCGCGGAAGCCTTGGCGGGCGTAGTTCACATAGCCGAAGAGGCAGGGAGAGGCAGCGAAATCGCCGCCCTCGGATGAGAGTGTTTCCAGCACGTGGATCGGGTTCATCTTCACCTGATCCGACGGGCCGAGGGCGAACAGGGCGCGCAACACGGTGAGCGCATGCAGGCCGTTTTCTTCAGAAACGAAACGCTGCGGCGCATAAGGCATCACCGCGCCGCCGCGCCCGGCGACGAGGGTCATGAACATGTCAAAGGCATCCACCGGCAGCAGCGGCGTGAGGGGGCGGAAGGCTTTGGCCTCCGGCCGGAGGAAATCTTCCCAAACCTTCGCAACTGGCGCGCCCAGATCGGGGCGGTGGCAGGCCATCTGGCAGGCCGCATCGATGGCATAGGCCCAGCACTGCCCCTGCCAGAGGTAGCTCTCCGCCGAACCGCCGAGCGACGCGCCATCATCCTCCGGCGCGGGCAACGGCAAAAGCGCGCCGGTTTCCGCGATCTGGCCCACGTGCGGGTGATCGAGCACGATGAAATCATGCGCCTCCGCCAGCTCTGCGATGGGTGCATCAGCGAAGGCCTGAAGCGAACGCTTCTGCCAGCTGATCTCCACACCGGTCTGTTCGGCATAGGCTTCTGAAGCCGCCACCACCGGATCATAGCCACGCGGGTGATCCCATGTGATTCCTGAAAGCTTCAATGCCGCGCCCTCCTTCTCCGGCCTTTTCGATGGTGTGCCGTAGCTGGCTCTTTTTTGCAAGTATACAAATAACTTTGATATTTGAAATTTACATGCTAGGCAAAACAGGAGGACCGCATGTAAGGAGCCGCCCCATGTCCACCCCGCCCGAAGGCCGTGTCTGGCTACACAAGGATGGGCCGATCGGAGAAATCACGCTGGATCGCCCGGCCAAGCTCAACGCGCTGACGCCGCAGATGTACCGCCAGATTGCCGAGTGCTGCGCGCAGGCCGATGCGGATGCGGAGATCCGGGTGGTGATCTTTCGCGGCGAAGGCAGCCGCGCTTTCTGCGCGGGCTCCGATGTGAAGGCGCTGGAGGGCTACGAGGATTTCTGGGCCTGGCGCAACCGCTTCGACTACATCCCGCCGATCCTCGCCTTACGCAAACCCGCAATTGCCGCCGTGAAAGGCTGGGCGCTTGGCGGCGGGCTTGAGATCGCGCTGGCCTGCGATCTGCGTGTCGTGGCGCGCGATGCCGTCTTCTCCGCGCCGGAGGTGCAGCTGGGTTGGAACGGTGCGGGCGGCGCGGCGCAACACCTGACACGCATGTGCGGCTACGGGCAGGCCATGCGCATCTTGCTGACAGGAGATCGCTTCGACGCCGAGGAAGCCGCGCGCATCGGTATGGTGGAATATCTCGTGGATCCGGGCGAGGAACTGCCCCGCGCCCGCGCGCTGGCAGCCCAGATCGCGGACCACGCCCCCCACGCCACGCAGGCCGTCAAAGCCGCCGTACGCGGCGCGATGGATCTGACCACCGCCCAAGGCCTGCGCAATGAAAACGAACTGATGTCGCTCTGCTTTGCCAAGGCCGATCTGGCCCGCGCCAAAGCCGCACAGGAGACACGCTGACATGCCCCCCCTGCCCGATCTCACCCCCGAAGACCGCCCTCTCGCCGGCCTGCGCGTTTTGGATTTCGCCCAATACCTCGCCGGCCCCGTCGCTGCGCTGCGGCTCGCGGATCTGGGGGCCGAGGTGATCAAGGTGGAGCGCCCCGGCGCGGGCGATCCCTGCCGCCAGATGATCGTGAACGATCAACGGCTGGATGGCGAAAGCCTCGTGTTCCATACCTTCAACCGGGGCAAGAAAAGCGTCGCCGCCGACCTGAAGGACGCTGGCGATCTGGCCCGCGTGAAGGCGCTGATCGGCAGCGCTGACGTGATGATCCACAACTTCCGCCCCGGCGTGATGGAGCGCATCGGGCTGGGCTATGAAGACGTTCGCGCGCTCAACCCCGGCATCGTTTATGGTGCGGTGTCGGGCTATGGGCCGGGCGGCCCGTGGGAGGCCAAGCCGGGGCAGGATCTGCTGGTGCAGGCGCTGTCGGGCATCGCCTGGCTCAACGGTGATGCGGGCCATGGGCCGGTGCCCACGGGCTTTGCCATGCTCGATGTCGCCACCGCCGGGCTGCTGGTGCAGGGCATCCTCGCCTGCCTCGTGCGGCGCGGGATTTCGGGCAAGGGCGGGCGCGTGGATGTGGATCTACTCTCAGCCGCGCTGGACATGACGTTTGAGCAATTCACCTGCTTCCTCAACGACGCGCGCCGCGCCCCAGAGCGCCATGCGCTCGGCAACGCCAACCCCTACCAGCCCGCGCCCTATGGCATCTTCCCCACCGCAGATGGCCATATCGCCGTCGCCATGGGCCCGCTCGCCAAGCTCGCCGAGGCGCTGGAGGCCCCGGAAATCGCCACCTTCGCGCAAGAAGAGGCCTTCGTGCGGCGTGACGAGATCAAGGATCTGGTGGCTAAGCGGCTGGCGGGCGGGCCGACGCAGGGCTGGCTGGATCGCCTGGAGCCCGCAGGCTTCTGGTGCGCGCCGGTGATGGACTGGCCCGGTTTCGCCGCCTCCGACGGCTTTGCCGCGCTGGACCCGCTCCAGCGCATCGAATCGCCTTCCGGAGAAGCTGCCGAAACCACCCGCTGCCCGATCCGGATCGACGGCGCGGCGCTGCGCGCGGGCGCGGCTGGCCCGCACCTCGGGGCCGACACCGCGGCGCTCCTGCCAGAGGTTGCCCCCGCTCCGGTCTGACCAAATCGCCTAATTTTCCTATACTTTTCCAGCGGCGCGCCTTTCGGCGGGCCGCTTTTTCGTTGCAGCCCACGCCGGACCAAACCTGAACTTAGCCAGACCAGAGCGCAGATTTCAGAAAATATATTTGACTGACTCCTGCAATATATGTTTTTTGGTCCTACCAAAAAACCGCAGGACTCCCCATGCCCGTGATCACCGATATCCAGATACGCCGCTTCCCCGTTCCGCTTGCGGAGGTGCTGGTGGATGCCAAGCACGGCGCCCATACCCATTTCGAGCTGATCACCGCGACGATCACCACCGAGGACGGGCTTTCGGGCACGGGCTACACCTATACGGGCGGCAAGGGCGGCCATGCGGTCGTGGCGATGCTCACCCATGATCTGGTGCCCTTCCTCACCGGGCAGGACGCCACCGAGGTCGAGGCGCTCTATGATGCGATGCAGTGGCAAGTCCATTACGTGGCACGCGGCGGCATCGCGAGTTTCGCCATTTCCGCGCTGGACATCGCGCTCTGGGATCTGCGCGGCAAGCGTGACGGCAAGGCGCTCTGGCAGATGGCAGGGGGCATGGGGCGCAAGTGCAAGGCCTATCGGGGCGGCATCGATCTGAACTTCCCGCTACCGAAGCTTCTGGACAGCATCCGGGGCTATCTGGCCGAGGGCTTTACCGCCGTGAAGATCAAGGTCGGCCAGCCGACACTGGCGCAGGACGTGGCGCGCGTGAAAGCCGTGCGCGAACTCATCGGCCCCGACGTGGCCTTCATGGTGGACGCCAATTATTCGATGAGTGAAGCCGAGGCCATCGAGGCCGCCCGCGCCTTCGCCCCCTACGACATCACATGGTTCGAAGAGCCGATCATCCCGGACGATTACGAAGCCTATAGCCGTATCGCCGAGGCCACCGGCATGCCGCTCGCCATGGGTGAGAACCTGCACACCGAGCATGAGTTTGGCTACGCCGTGGCGCAGTCCAAACTGTCCTTCCTGCAGCCCGATGCCTCCAACTGCGGCGGCATCACCGGCTGGATGCGCGCCGCCGATCTGGCCGACGCCGCCGGCATCCCGGCCTGCAGTCATGGGATGCAGGAGCTGCACGTAAGCCTCGTGGCGGGCCGCTCGCCCGAGGGCTGGATCGAAGTGCATTCCTTCCCGATCGATCACTACACAACGCGCCCGCTGGTGCTGGAAAACGCCCGCGCCGTCGCGCCGGACGTGCCGGGCACGGGCGTGGTGTTTGACTGGGACAAGCTTGAAACCGCCTGCCGCACAGCGGCAGCGTGAAGGAGACGACAATGGCTTTTGACGCCGCTTACTACCGGGGCAACCGCAGCTTCGAAATCCGCTCGGTCGAGCCCCGCGCGCCGGGAAAAGGCGAAGTGCAGGTGGCCCCCGCCTACTGCGGGATCTGCGGCACCGATCTGCACGTCTATCTGGGCCACATGGAAGCCCGTATCGGCAATGACCGCGTGATCGGCCACGAGATGTCGGGCCGCATCACCGCCATTGGCGAAGGGGTTGAAGGCTTTGCGATCGGCGATCCCGTCGTGGTGCGCCCGCTGGCCCATTGCGGCACCTGCCCGGCCTGCAAGGCGGGGCATATCCATGTCTGCCACAAACTCAACTTCCTCGGGCTTGATACCGATGGCGCCTTCCAGCAGCGCTGGACGGTGCCGGCCCATGTGCTCCACAAGCTCCCCGACAGCCTGCCGCTGGATCAGGCCGCGCTGGTGGAGCCGCTGGCCGTGGCCGTGCACGATGTGCGCCGCGCTCGCGTGGCGCTTGGCGAAGATGTTCTGGTGATCGGCGGCGGCCCCATCGGCATGCTGGTGGCGCTCTGCGCCCGCCGCGCCGGGGCCCGCGTCACGCTTTCGGAAGTGAATGAAAACCGCCTCGCGCTGGCCCGCGAGATGGGTTTTGCCGTGCTCAATCCGCGCGAAGTCAACGTGGCCGAGGCGATCAATGCGGCCACGCAAGGCAAGGGCGCGGATGTTGTCTTCGAGGTCTCCGGCACGCAGCCGGGTGTGGACCTGATGACGGAAGCCGTCGCCACGCGCGGGCGGATCTGCATGGTCGCCATCCATGCGAGCAAGCCGCAGGTCGACATGTTCCGCTTCTTCTGGCGCGAGATCGATCTGATCGGCGCGCGCACTTATGAAATTTCCGATTTCGACGCCGCCATCGCGCTGCTGGCCGAAGGCATCGGCGCGGAAGCGCTGATCACCGACGTGCGCCCGCTCTCCGAGATGGAAGCCGCGTTCAAAGCCCTCACCGAGATGCCCAATTCCATGAAGACGCTGATCCAGATCAGCGCGGAGCAAGCCTGATGTTCGATCCCAAATCCTTTGACCTCACCGGCAAGACAGCCCTCGTGACCGGCGCGAAACGCGGCATCGGGCGCGGCATGGCCGAAGCGCTGGCCGCCGCCGGGGCTGACATCATCGCCGTCTCCGCCACTCTACCGACGGACGGCGGGGCGGTGGGCGCCTCGGTGCGCGCCATGGGCCGCAACTTCGCCGCCTATGCCTGCGATTTCTCTGACCGCGCCAGCGTGCACGCCTTTGCCGCGCAGGTGCTGGCAGAGCATCCGCGCATCGACATCCTGATCAACAACGCCGGCACCATCAAACGCGCCCCGGCCGCCGAACATGGCGACGAGATCTGGGACGAGGTGATCGAGGTGAACCTCTCCGCCCAATTCGTGCTGACGCGCGAAATCGGCAAGCAGATGATCGCGCGCGGCAGCGGCAAGGTGATCTTCACCGCCTCGCTGCTGACCTTCCAGGGCGGCATCACCGTGCCCGGCTACGCGGCTTCCAAGGGCGGCATCGGCCAGCTCACCATGGCCTTCGCCAACGAATGGGCCGGCAAGGGCGTGAACGTGAACGCCATCGCCCCCGGCTACATCGCGACGGACAACACCGAGGCCCTGCGCAACGACGAAAACCGCTTCAAGGCCATCCTTGAGCGCATCCCGGCGGGACGCTGGGGCACGCCTGAGGATTTCGGCGGACCGGCCGTGTTCCTGGCCTCGGACGCTGCCGCCTATGTGCACGGCACGATCCTGACGGTCGACGGCGGCTGGATGGGCCGCTGAGCACGTAATTTAAGGGGTTTTGCCCCGGATTCCTGCCTAAAAAGGCTTGCTTTCCGAGGCGCGTTAACCAACACTAACGCAAGTTACTTTTATATACGCAAAAAGGTGACTCGATTCTCGGCCGCTCCGCCCCTGTGGGAAATCGCGCGGATCGGCCCCTGAACATAGGGGAGGGAGGACCCCAGATGCCCGACTTCGGACGCCTGTTCCGCGAGCACAACATCGTGTTCGTGACCATCGCGCTGTGCCTGATTTTCTACATGATCAGCCCGCGGTTCCTGAGCCTCGACAACATGAGCGCCATCTCGCGCCAGATCGTGCCCATCGGCCTGATCGCGCTGGGGCAGTTCTTCGTTGTCGTCTCCGGCAACATCGATCTCTCGATGGGCATGGGTGCTGTGCTCTTCTCCATCGTGCTGGGCGTGTTCTTCGGCATGACGGGCGGCGTGGGGCTGGGCATCGTGGCGGTGATCGCCACCTCGCTCGCGATGGGGCTCTTCAACGGCGTGCTGATCGCCAAGCTCAAGCTGCCCGCCTTCATCGTGACGCTGGGCATGCTGTTCATGGCCACCGGGCTTTCGGGCCTGATCATCCCGCGCGGGCAGCAGATTTTCCTGATCGGCGATTTCTTCCGCTTCATCGGCGCCGGGAAGTTTCTGGGCTTCTACTGGTCCTTCCTGTTCATGATGGCGCTCTACGGGCTTGCCTACGTGGTTTACAACCACACCCGCTGGGGCGGCTACGTGATCGCGCTCGGCAACAGCGAGGAGAACGCCAAGCTCGCAGGCATCAACACCGATGCGATGAAGATCGGCGTCTTCATGTTCTCCGCACTCTGCTCGGGCTTTGCCGGCATCATGCTCTCGGCCCGGATGGGCTTCGTGCAGCCGGGGCTCGACGGCAACGGCCTGCTGCTGGACGGTATCGCTGCGATCATCATCGGCGGCACGCTGATCCTGGGTGGGCGCGGCACCATCGGCGGCGCGCTCTGGGGCCTGCTGTTCATCGGCATCATCAACAACAGCCTGAACCTGCTGAACGTCGAGGACGTCTGGCATCAGGTGTTCAAGGGCGCGGTCATCCTGTTCGCGCTCGGGGCCAACTGGCTGCTCTGGCAATCGCGCCAGGCCGAGGCCCACTGACCCTTTCACCAAATCCGTGACCGGCCGTGGAGGAACTTAACCGGCGCGGGCAACCCTTCAGAGGAGGAAACCATGAAAGCAACCAAGGTAAAGGCCCTTCTGGGCAGCGCCCTCACCGCCAGCACGATGCTCGCGGGCGGGGCCTTCGCGGCAGACGATACGCTTGAGATCGTCTTCATCAACGACGGCCACGTCGCGCCCTATCACGTCGCCTGGCTCAAGGGCTTCGAGGACGCCATCGCTGCCTACGACAAGGAATTCGGCAGCGTGTCCGGCCACTGGCTCTCTGCCGAGGGCAGCCTTGAGAAGATGATCCTGCAGGCCGAAACCACCATCAACGAAAAGCCCGACGTGATGTTCGTGAACGCGATCAACGTCGACGCCTTCGAGCCGCTGGTGGCCAAGGCGCAGGAAGCCGGCATCACCTGGATCGCCGTGCACTCCCCGATGGAAAGCGCCGACTACAGCTTCACGCTGGGCGACGTTGAAAACGGCAAGAACCAGGGCATGGCGATCTGCGCCCTGTCTGGTGGCGAGCCCTACAAGGTCGGCATCATGCTGGGCCAGGCCGGCAACCCCTCCGGCGAAGCCCGCCGCGCCGGGATCGTGGAAGGCCTCTCCACCTGTGACAACGTCGAGATCGTGGCCGAGCAGCCTGCCGACTGGGACACCGTGAAAGCCCAATCCATCGCCGAGAACTGGCTGACCCAGTTCGAGGATCTGGACGCCATCTCCGGCGTTACGGACGCCTATATGTACCCCTCCATCGCCATTGCCCAGAACTCGGGCCGAGAGCTGGATTTCTTCGGCTATGACGGCGACATCCCGATCCTGCAGCAGATGGAAGGCGGCAGCGTGAAGGCCGACATCCTGCTGTCGGGCACCCGCGAGGGCTGGAACTTCGTGCAGATGGCCTACCGCATCCACAAGGGCGAAACGCCTGAGAAGGTCTATGACTTCTACACCCCGCTGGTGATGACGGAAGAAAGCCACAAGATGGCGCTGGCCAACGGCTTCCCGGAAGACGTGGAAGTCTACTACGTGGCCGATGCGCTGGAAGTGGCCGAGAAGGGCTACCTCGAGTTCGGCCCGGACTCCGTGAAGTAATCCCACACCCATCCGCCCGGCGCCTCTCACAGGTGCCGGGCCTCACTGCTTTCGGGGACAGACGATGACACCCACTGCCACGGCTCCTGCCGCCGCCAAACCAAGGCTTTCGGCGCTGAACCTGCGCTATGCCGTCCTGATCGCGCTGATCGTGCTTGCCTCGGTGGGCTTCGGCCTCGCCAACGAGAACTTCTATTCGCTCGCCAATATCGGCATCCTGCTGCGCTCGATCTCCGTCCTGTTCCTCGTCGCCATGGGCATGACCTTCATCATGCTCACCGGCGGCATCGATCTTTCCGTCGGCTCCTCCGTCGCCTTTTCCGGCGCGATCGGGGTGGTGACACTCACCGTTACCGGCAGCCCGATGCTCGGCTTTCTCACCGCGATCCTCGCGGGCATGGCCGTGGGGCTGGTGAACGGCATCTTCATCGGCAAGCTGAAGCTTTCGCCCTTCATGGTCACGCTGGCGACCTACGCGCTGGCGCGCGGGCTGGCGCTGGTGATCTATGATGCGGATTCGATCAACGTCTCCGATCCGACCTTCCTGTGGCTGGGTGGCACGAGCTGGGGCAACCTGCCCGTCGTGATCCCCTTCGTCGCGCTTGTCTTCAGCGGGCTGGCGCTGCTTCTGTATCACACCGCCTTCGGCCGCGATGTCTACGCCGCCGGGGCCAATTTCGCGACCTCCTTCGTGCTGGGCCGCGATCCGGCGCGCAAGGTCGTGATGGTCTATGTGCTGATGGGATTCCTCGTGGGGCTCTCCGCGATCATAACCGTGGGCCGCGTCTCCTCCGGCCAACCCTGGGCCGGGCTGTTTCTGGAATTTGACGCCATCACCGCCGTGATCCTTGGCGGTACCAGCCTCTTTGGCGGGCGCGGCAAGCTCTTTGGCACCATCCTCGGCGTGCTGCTCTACGGCATCATCATCAACGGGCTGATCCTGACCGGCACCAACCCCTACCTGCAAAACCTGATCAAAGGCATGATCCTGCTGGGCGTCGTGCTGCTGGACACCTTCACCCAACGGGGGAAAGCGTGATGACCAACCGCATCGACATGGAAGCCATCGGCAAGAGCTTCTTTGCCACCCGCGCGCTCGACAACGTGGATTTCTCCTGCGCGGGCGGTGAGGTGCACGCGCTCGTGGGGCTGAACGGGGCCGGGAAAAGCACGCTGATGAAGATCCTCGGCGGCGTCTATCAGGCCGACGAGGGGCGCATCCTGCGCAATGGCGAAGAAGTGAAGATCAACGCGCCTGCAGATGCCGCCGCGCAGGGCATCAGCATGATCCACCAGGAGCTTTCGCTGATCAACGAGCTGACGGTGGCCGGCAATATCTTCCTTGGCCAAGAGCTGCGCCGCCCCGGCACGCCGTTTCTGGACAAGAAGGAAATGGCCCGCCGCGTGCGCGCGCAGCTGGAGCGCTTCGGGCTGGATCTGGACCCGAACCGCCCGGTGCGAGAGCTGAACTCCGGCGAGAAGCAGATCGTGGAGATCATCCGCGCCCTGATGAGCGACAGCTGGCTGATCGTGATGGACGAGCCCACCTCGGCCCTTTCGGAAGAAGACAAGACGCGGCTCTTCACCTTCATCGAGCGGATGACGGCGGAAAGTATCGCGATCATTTACATCTCCCACCACATGCCCGAAATCTTCGGCATCGCCGACCGCGTCACCGTGATGCGCGACGGGCGCATCGTGCTCTCGGAAGCCACGGCGGACACCCGCGAGGATGCAGTGATCGCCACCATGACGGGTAAGGAGCTGGAGGATTTCGTCAAACCCCACAAGGAGATCACTGGCGACGTGCTGTTGTCGGTGCAGGATCTGCACCACGAAGGCCGCTATGGCCCTGTCTCCTTCGATGTGCACCGGGGCGAGATCGTGGTGATGACAGGCCTGCGCGGCTGCGGCGCGCCGGAGATGGCCAAGGCGATCTTCGGGCTCGACGGTGGCTATACCGGAAAGATCACCTATCGCGGCGCACCGCTCGTGCCCGGCAGCGGCCCGGCGAAAGCCGTGCGCTCCGGCATGGGGCTGGTGACGGAAAACCGCGACAAGAACGGCATCCTCGCGCCGCTTTCGGTGCGCGACAACATCGCCCTGCCCTTCCTTGAGAAATCGGTGAAGGGCGGCGTGATCGACGCCGCCGCCGTGGAAACGCTGGTGGAGAAAGCGATCCGCGACACCTCCACCAAAACCTCCAGCCCCGATCAGGAGATCCGGTTTCTCTCCGGTGGCAACAAGCAGAAGATCTGCTTTTCGCGCTGGCTCGATCCCGATCTGGAACTGCTGATCCTGCTGGAGCCCACCCGCGGCATCGACGTGCACGCCAAGGCCGACATCTACCGCATCATCGAGGATCTGGCCGCGCGTGGTGTGGGCATCCTCGTGCTATCCTACGAGATCGACGAGGTTATCATGCTCGCCGACCGCGTGCTGACGCTCTACCAGGGCCTGCCGGTGGACAGCTACGCCTATCCGAATTTCGAAAAGGACCGGATGCTTGCCGATATGGCGGGTGCGCGGTCCATGTAGAAGGAGCGCAACATGGCAGAGGCCTATGATCACATCATCGTCGGCGGCGGCTCCGCAGGCTGCGCTGCCGCGCATCGGCTGGTGATGGACGGCGGCGCGCGTGTCCTGATGCTGGAGGGCGGCCACTCCCACCGCCATCCGCTTCTGGACATGCCGCCGGGCGTGTTCAAGCTGCTGAAAAACGGCAGCAAGTTCTTCACCACCCACAAGACGGTGCCCCAGCCCCAGCTGGACGGAAGGGTGCAGGAGATCCCGCAGGGCAACGTGCTGGGCGGCGGCTCCAGCGTGAACGGGCAGGCCTATGTGCGCGGACGGCCGTCAGATTACGACGACTGGCAGGAGATCCTGCGCGGCAACAACGATTCCGTGGATTGGAGCTGGGAGGCTGTGCTGCCGCATTTCCGGCGGATGGAGGGCAACCAGACCTTCAACAACGATCTGCACGGCTGCAACGGGCCGCTGATTGTCTCCGAGCCGGGCCAGATCAACGAGATGGCGCGCTGGTTCGTGCAGGCCCTGCAGGCGCAGGGTGAGCCCTTCAACCCGGATTTTAACGGCACCAGCCAGCGCGGCGTGGGCTTTTTCCAGTTCACCTACCAGAAGGGCCAGCGCTGCTCTGCCGCCTATGCCTTCATCGCCCCGATCATGGACGATCCGCGCTTCACGCTGAAGCTGCAGGCGCGGGTGCAGAAGTTGCTGATCGAACAAGGCCGCGCCGTCGGCGTGATCTATTCCGACGCCAGCGGCACCCATGAGGCGCGCTGCGAGGGCGAGGTGCTGATGTCGGCCGGGGCGCTGATCACCCCGAAACTGCTGATGCACTCTGGCATCGGCCCCGCCGATCACCTGCGCGAGCACGGCATCGACGTGATCGCCGATCACCCCGGCGTGGGGCAGAACCTGCAGGATCACCCAGATGTCTCGATCGTGGCCCGCGCCAACGGGCCCTATGGCTACTATGGGCAGGATCGCGGCTGGAACATGATCCGCAACGGGCTGCAGTTCAAACTCTTCGGCACCGGGCCGATCACCACCACCGGGCTTGAGGCCGCCTGTTTCGTGAACCCGGACGCCCCAGACGCCCCGCCCACCCACGAGGCCTATTGCATCCCGATCCTCTACCTCGACGATGACACGCTCAAGCGCATCGGCGAAGGGCCCGGCGTGTCGATCCAGATCGTTCTGCTGAAGCCCGAAAGCAGGGGCGAAGTGCGGCTTGCCAGCGCCGATCCGGGCGCGATGCCGGCGATCTCGCCCAATTTCCTGTCCAAGGAAGCGGATATGAAGGCGATGATCCGGGGCCTGCGCTATTTCCGCGAGACGCTGGAAACCCAGCCCATGGCCGGCAAGCTCTCCGAAATCGTTGCGCCCGATCCCACTGCCTTCACCGATGAGGCCCTCGCCGCCCATTGCCGCAAGGTGGTGAAAACGAACTTCCATCCGGCGGGCACGGCGAAGATGGGGGCCGATGGCGATCCGATGGCCGTGCTGGACGCCCGCCTGCGCGTGCGCGGCATCGAGGGCCTGCGCGTCTGCGATATGAGCGCGGTGCCGGAGATCCCGGCGGGCAACACCAATGCGCCCGCGATGATGCTCGGGGATCGCTGCGCGGATATGGTTCTGGGCCGCCTGTAACGGGCTGCTGTGGCGCAAATGCCTGATCGGGGGCGAATTTCCGCCCAAACAGCGCGGTTTTCCTGCCCTTGGGCGTGGCTGCGCCCTATGGTGCCCCCCACACCGACGCGAAGGACACGCGCATGAGTAGACCGGGCCGCGCTGCCGATGACCTGATCCGCATTTTCGAAGGCAAGATCGCCGCGGGCGAGCTGCGCGAAGGCATGCCTTTGCCCCCCGAACGCGAGATCGTGCAGGACTACGGCGTGTCGCGCACGGTGGTGCGGGAGGCCGTCACGGCCATGGCCAACCGGGGCATGATCATCGCGCGGCCCCGCTTCCGCCCTGTGGTCGCCCCGCCCAGCTACGAAAGCGCGCTCGATACGCTCGATGGCGTGGTGCCGCGCCTGCTGGGGCAGCCCGGCGGCGTGCGTAACCTGTTTCAAACCCGAATCCTGCTGGAAAGCGCGCTGGTGCGCGAGGCGGCGAAATCGGCAGGCAAGGCTGATCTTGCGGCGCTCAAAGACGCTCTCGCGGCCAACGAGGCCGCTATTGAAGACAGCGAGGCCTTCTACCAGACCGACACCGCCTTTCACGCGGTTCTCTACGAGATTTCCGGCAACCCGGTGTTTCCGGCCTTGCACAAGGCCTACACCAGCTGGCTGGGGCCGCATTGGTCTGCCATGCCGCGCCTGCCTGAACGAAACCGCGCCAACTACGCCGCCCACAAGGCGATCTTCGACGCGATCCTGATGCGCGATCCCGACGCCGCCGAAGACGCCCTGCGCCGCCACCTGGACGCCGCCTGGCAACAGGTGCGCGCCACCTTCGAGGAATTGCAGGGCCAAGAGGCCGTCTAGCCCTACGAACGGGCCTCAGATCTCCCCGGCGAAATGGCAGAGCACCTGCGCTGCGCCCAGCTGTTTGGACGGCGGGCGCTCGGCGCGGCAGATCGCTTGTGCATGGGCGCAACGCGGCGCGAAGGCACAGCCCTTGGTGATCACCTCCGTCGGCACCGGCTCGGCCTTGCGGCGCGCCTTGCGGGCGCGCGGATCAGGCACCGGCGCGGCCTCCAGCAGGGCGCGGGTGTAGGGATGCGCGGGCGCGCTGAACAGCGCTTCGCGCGGGGCCAGTTCCACGATCCGGCCACGATACATCACTGCCACGCGATCGCAGATGTGTTCGACCACCGCCAGATCATGGGCGATGAAGACATAGGTGAGATCAAACTCCTCCTGCAGATCCTGCAGCAGGTTCAGCGTCTGCGCCTGAATCGAGACATCCAAAGCGGAAACCGCCTCATCGGCAATCACAAGCTCCGGCCCCGGCGCGAGCGCGCGGGCGATGCCGATGCGTTGGCGCTGGCCGCCGGAAAACGCGCCCGCGTAGCGGTGCAGCACCTCGGGCCTCAAGCCGACCTGCAACAGCAGCCGCGAGACCCGATCCGCCAGCGCCTGCCCGGAAAGCCCTTCGGAGGCGCGCAGGCACTGGCCCACCAGTTCGATCACCGGCAGGCGCGGGTTGAGCGAGCTTTGCGGATCCTGAAACACCATGCGGATGTCCTGCCAGAGCCTGCGCAGAGCGGCTTTGTCCGCCGCCGTCACATCCACCGGTTCGCGCCCCTTGCCATTGAAGGCCACGGCCCCGCCGGTGGGATCGATAATGCGAAGGATCGCCCGGCCCAGCGTTGTCTTGCCCGAGCCGCTTTCGCCGACGATGCCGAAGGTCTCGCCCCGGATCACGTCGAAGGAGACGTCGTCCACCGCCTTCACCACCCCGCCCTTGCCCTTGCGGCCCTTGGGGAAATGCATGTCGAGGTTGCGCACGGAGAGGATGGTGTCAGCCATGGGCGGGGGCCTCCGTGGCAAGGAAACAGGCGGCGCGGGTGCGCGCGGTTTGGGTGAGCGCGGGCTCGGCGGCATCGCAGGTGCCGACGCGGGCGAGATCGCAGCGGGGCGCGAAAGCGCAGCCCGGCGGGCGGGCCAGTGGATGGGGCACCATGCCCCGGATCGCCGGAAGCCGCCCCTTGCCCGTGCTGCCGATGCGCGGCACCGAGGCCATGAGCGCGCGGGTGTAGGGATGGGCAGGCGCTTCGAAGATCGAATAGACGTCCCCTTCCTCCACCACCTTGCCCATGTACATCACCGCCACATCCTCGGCCACTTCGGCCACCACGCCCAGATCATGGGTGATCAGCATCACCGCCATGCCAAGCTCGTCCTTCAGCTCCCCGATCAGATCGAGGATCTGCGCCTGCGTGGTGACATCGAGCGCGGTTGTGGGCTCGTCGGCGATCAGCAGGCGCGGGCGACAGGAGAGCGCCATGGCGATCATCGCGCGCTGCCGCATGCCGCCGGACAGCTCGAACGGATAGGCATCGTAGCGCGCCCGCGGATCAGGGATGCCGACACGATCGAGCATCTCGATGGCGGCTTCCTTGGCTTCGGCCTTGCTCACCTTGCGGTGCAACAGGATCGTCTCGCTGATCTGCTTGCCGATGGTGGTGATCGGGCCGAGCGAGGTCATCGGTTCCTGAAAGATCATCGAGATGTCGCCGCCCCGGATCGCCCGCAACTCACGCGAGCCTTGTTTGGCCTTGGCCAGATCAATGCTACGCCCGTCGGCAGCCATGTAGGTGATGCTGCCCTCCACGATGCGGCCCGGATGGTCCACGATCCGCAGTACCGAGCGCGCGGTGATGGATTTGCCGCAGCCGGATTCCCCCAGCACGCAGAGCGTGCGGTTGGGGCGGATCGTCAGATCCACGCCGTCCACAGCTTTCACCACGCCTTCGTCGGTGAAGAAATGGGTTTTGAGCCCCTTGATGGAGAGCAGCGGCGCGTCAGTGGGCATTGGGGTCTGCGGCATCACGTAATCCGTCTCCGAGGAAGTTGAGGGCCAGCACGGCGATCACGATGGCAGTGCCCGGGGCGATCAGCAACCACGGGGCTTCGATGATCGTGCGGATGTTCTGGGCTTCCTTCAGCAGCGTGCCCCAGGAGATCTGCGGCGGCTGCAGGCCGATGCCGAGGAAGGAGAGCGAGGTTTCGGCAAGGATCATCAGCGGCACCGCCAGCGTGAGCGAGGCGATGATGTGGCTCGCAAAGCCCGGCACCATATGGCGCAGGATGATCTGCCAATCGGAGAGCCCATCGAGCCGCGCGGCGGTGATGTAATCCTCGCTGCGCAGCGAGAGGAACTTGCCCCGCACCTCCCGCGCAAGTGACGTCCAGCCGATCATGGAGACGATAACCGTCACCACGAAATAGGTGCGCAGCGGCGGCCAGTCGAGCGGGATGGCGGCGGCGAGCCCCATCCAGAGCGGGATCGTTGGCACCGAGCGCAGGAACTCGATCAGCCGCTGGATCAGCGTATCGGCCCAGCCGCCGTAGTAGCCCGAGATCCCGCCCAGCGCGACGCCGATCACCAGCGACACCGCCACGCCGACAAGCCCGATGGACATCGACACCCGCGTGCCCGCAATGATGCGGCTCAGGATGTCGCGGCCGAGCCTGTCCGCGCCGAGCAGGAAGACCTTGTCGCGCGGGGATTTGGCCCCGAAGAAATGGCGGTTCGTCTCAATAAGGCCAAGGAAGCGGTAGCTGTGGCCTTTCACGAAGAAGCCCAGCGGCACGATCTTGCTGTCGTCAGGCACATAAGTGCGGCGGCCTTTCTCGCGGTCGAGCTGCATCTTCATCGGGTGGACGTAGAAGAGGCTGCGCTTGCCTTCGGCATCCGGTGGCGAGAGCAGGTGTAGCGCCTGCGGCGGCTGGAAAGTGTTGCGCACATTGGTGCCCTGCGGATCCATCGGCGCGAGGAAATCGCCAAGGATCGCCACGAGGTAGATCAGGCCGACAAGCCAGAGGCTGAACAGCGCCAGCCGGTGCCGCCGGAAGCGCCGCCACAGAAGCGTGCGGGGGCTGGCGAGCGGCGGCAGGGGGGCGTCGTCGAAAGCATTGGGCGTGGTTGTTGTCACGGCACTCATTGGTAACGGATCCTCGGGTCGATCCACGCCAGCAGCAGATCCGAAATCAGCGTGCCCACCACGGTGAGCAGGCTGACGATCAGGATCAGCGAGCCAGCGAGATACATGTCCTGCACCAGGAGCGCGCGCAGCAGGAGCGGGCCGGTGGTGGGCAGGTTCATCACCACGGCCACGATGATCTCGCCCGACACGAGCGTCGGGAGGATCCAGCCGATGGTGGAGATGAAAGGGTTCAGGGCAACGCGCACCGGGTAGCGCATGAGAAGCTGGAACTCGCTCATGCCCTTGGCCCGCGCGGTCACGACGTAAGGCCGATAGAGCTCATCCAGCAGGTTAGCACGCATGATGCGGATCAGCGCAGCCGCGCCGGAGGTGCCGACAACGACGATGGGCATCCAGATATGGGCGAGCAGATCGGTGAATTTCGCCCAGCTCCACGGCGCGTCGAGATACTCCGGCGAGACAAGCCCTCCGACGCTCTGGCCGAAGTATTTGAAGGCCACATACATCATCACGAGGGCGAGCAGGAAGTTCGGGATCGCAAGGCCGATGAAGCCGAAGAAAGTGGCCACGTAGTCGCCCACCGAATACTTGCGCACGGCGGAATAGATGCCGATGGGCAGGGCCACGGCCCAGATGAAGATCAGCGTCAGCACCGAGATGCCGAAGGTCCAGGCGAGGCGATCCCAGATCACATCGGAAACGGGCAGGTTCTTCTCGAAAGAGATGCCGAAATCGCCGTGGAACAGGATGCCGGTGATCCATTTCCAGTATTGTACCCAGATCGGCTGGCCGAGCCCGTATTGCTCCCGCAGGGCTTCCAGCGCGGCGACGTTATCGGCTCCGCCCTCGCCCATCTCGGCGGCAAGCGCGTCGAGGTAATCGCCGGGAGGAAGCTGGATGATGAGGAAGGTGACGACGGAGATCAGCGCCACGGTGGGCACCATGTAAAGGATCCGTCGCAGGATGAAGCCGGCCATGGGCTGCCTCCGTCGCGGTCTGGGAAGGGGGTGGCGGCCCGAAAGCCGGGCCGCCGGTTGGCGCTACAGCGTCAGGGATCAGGGCAGGTTTTCGCCGCCTTCAAAGAACATCTGCGCGGTGTAGGGCGCGGGGAACCAGAGTTGGCCCGCGATCGGCAGCGGATCGGGCACGTTGCGCATGTTGTTGCGCGCGATGCCGAAGACCGGATCATTGTGCACCACGCCGATGGTGAACAGCTCTTCGCTGGCCATGTCGAGCACCTTCTCCATTAGCGCCTTCTGCTCCGCCGGATCACCTGCGGCCTGCATCTGATTGTAGGTGTCGATCACCGCCTTCACATTCGCCGGCGGCTCGCTGCCCTTCGCGGCATCCACCCGCCATTCGGCCCATTCGCGGCCCCAGCTGATGGTGTTCGTCACTGTCGGCACGAAGCAGAGCGGCACCGTGTAGACATCGGCCTGCCCGCCGGGGCAGTTCCAGAGATAGGCGTCATGCTCGTTGGCGGTGTGAAGCGCGATCAGGCGCGAACGGTCGGTGGCGCGCACCTGGATATCGACGCCCACGTCAGCGGCGTAAGAGGCCAGAAGCTCCATCGCGTCCGGGTACTGCAGCCCGAAGACATCGGCCACGAGGAAGACGAGCGAGAAGCGGTTGCCGTCCGGCCCGATGCGGAAGCCGTCGGCGTCCTTCTCGGGCATCACCTTGTCGAGGTACTCATTGGCGAGATCCGGGTCAAAGGCCACGTAGCGATCGACGTATTCGTCCTTGTAGAACTCGCTGCCCTTGCGCGGCGCGACCTGCGCCGGGGTGCCTGCGCCGAAGTAGAGCAGATCGATCAGCTCCTGCCGGTTGATGGCGTGGCTCAGGCCGATGCGGAAATCCCGGTTGTTCACCACTTCGCGCTTCACCGGATCCTCGTTGGTGAGGTTCAGCATCAGCACCATGATGTTGGCCGGCAGATCGCCCACGTCGAAGAAGCCGTATTTGCCGCGCTCCATGTTGTCGGTCAGCGCGGCCTTGTTGGCCGGGCGGCCGATGTGGCGCAGCATGTAGTCGATCTCGCCGTTGAAGGCCTTGAGCAGGATCGTTTCCACATCCTCGACCTGATCATAGGTGATCTTGTCGATGTAGGGCAGCTGCTGACCAGCGGAATCCACCTTGTAGTAGTAGGGGTTGCGCTCGGCGACGATGCGGTCGGTGTTGCCGTAGGCGTTGGTCAGATGCCAGGCGTGCAGCGTCGGGCGGTCCGGGTTCTGCCAAAAGAGCGGTGTGTCCATCGCGCCGGCTTTCAGGTTGAACAGGCTCACCCAATCGGCGGCGGCGGGCTCGGCCTCCACCAGCGCGGCGACGTCGGCGTTGTACTTTTCGTGGAACTGGCCGAGGTAGTGCTTCGGGTAGGCCGTGGGCTGGTAGCCGAAGCCATAGGCCATGTGCTGCAGGAACAGCCCGTTGGGCGCGCCGAAATCGAAGGTCACGGTGGTGTCGTCCACCTTGGTGACTTTGACCGGGCCATTTGGTCCGACAAAGGTTGCGTCCTTGTTCGGCGTCAGCGCCTCGTTCATGAAGACGTCTTCATACCAGAACAGGATGTCATCCGCCGTGAAGGGCGCTCCATCGGACCAGCGCATGCCTTCGCGCAGGTGGAAGGTGAAGCTGGAGGCATCTTCCGAGACATCCCAGCTCTTGGCGATATTGGGGCGGATCTCCGTCCAGGCCGGATCCCAGCGCACCATGTTGTCAGAACCGATGGTGCGCACGATGTTGTGCTGATCGCCGCCGCCAAGAATGGCGCGGCGCAGGGTGCCGCCGTACTCGCCAACGGTTTCAATGGTTTCCAGCACAAGCGGCTCAGATGGCAGACGCTCATCCACCGGCGGCAGGCTGCCGGCGTCCACAAGGGATTTCAGCATCGGGGCTTCTTCGAAAGCGGCCACAGGCAGGGCCAGAACGCTCGCAATCGCGGCGCTGGCCACGGTGGCGGCAAGCCGCTGCGAGATCGTGAAACGTAGTGTCATCAATTCCTCCATTCAGGATGTGCCGGCCACCCCGGACGGGGCGCCTCCTCCTCGGGCACGTGGGGGCGAAAGCGGGATCCATGGGCCAGAACCAAACAGGCCTTCCCGCTCGACCATGGCGCTACGTTAACTTTTCATCATACCAAAATAAACATAAAAGTATTTTCTACAGGTGAAAAAATATATCTTTCAGCTTCCCAAGCAGGCACACCAACACCCCGCCAGCCGATGGGCTGCCGGGGTATGAGATTCTCGGGAGAATTCCGCCAGAGGCCTGAGCCCGCGCCTACCAGTTGGTGACGGAGCCGTCCCGGCGGACCAGCATCGGCGGGCCCCAGTCGCGGCCCGGCACGCTCGCGAGCAGCGATTCGTCAATCTCGATGCCAAGGCCGACGCCCTCGGGCTGCTTGAACACGGTGCCCGCCAGACGCGGGCGCGTCAGGAAGAGCGCGTCATCAGCGGCCGCGCCGTACAAAGCATCGCTCATCACGTTCACTTCCAACGCGGCGAAATTCGGCACCGCAACGCCGAAGTGAATGCTCGCGGCGGTACAGATCGGCCCCAGCGGATTGTGCGGCATGACATCCACGTAATGGGCCTCGCTCATCGCGGCGACCTTCATCGCCTCCGTCAGCCCGCCGACGTTGCAGACATCCACGCGGTTGAACTGGTGAATGCCGCGTTCGATATAGGGCAGGAACTGCCATTTGGACGCGAACTCCTCGCCGATGGCGAAGGGAATATCGGTGAGCCCACGCAAGGATTCATAGGCTTCCGGGGTTTCGTCGCGGATCGGCTCCTCGATGAAATCCAGCGTGCCCTTCGGCAGCCGCTGGCAGAAGGAGGCCGCCTCGGCCACCGACAGCCGGTGGTGCCAGTCGATCCCCAGCATCACGTCCTCACCCAGATCCGCGCGCACCTCGCGGCAGAGGCGGGCCGCCTTGCCGATCTCCTCGCGCGGCTCGAACACCTCGCAGTCGCGCATGTCGGGGAAGAGGCGGATGCAGCGCCAGCCGCGATCATAGAGCTCGCGCGCCTGTTCGCGGGCCTGATCGAAAGCGCCTGCCGCGACGGAGACGAAAGTCGGCACTTCGCGCCGCTGCGCGCCGCCGAGCAATTCATAGACCGGCACCTGAAACGCCTTGGCCTTGATGTCGTGCAGCGCGATGTCGATCGCCGAGAGCGCGGCCTGCAGCACGCGGCCGCCCTCAAAATACTGGCTGCGGTAGACCCGCTGCCAGATCGCGCCGATCTGCATGGCGTCCTGCCCCTGCAGGAGCGGCTCGAAATGGGAAAGCGCGCCGACAACAGCCTTCTCCCGCCCCGAAAGCCCGCTTTCGCCCCAGCCATAGAGCCCGCTTTCGGTTTCCACCTTCACGATCAGCTGGTTGCGCGCGCCGACCCAGACGATGAAAGGGCGGATCGCCGAAATGCGGTGGCCAGCGGTGCGGCGCGTGGCCGGGGTGGCCTGTTCGGAAGGGCGCAGGGGCGTGTTCATCTTCTTCTCCTGCCGCGGGGAGCGCGGCCAAATTTCGGGTCCGGCGGGGGCCGCCGGAAGGGTTCAAATTGCGCCCAACCGGGCGGACATGCCGTGATCGGCGATGATCTCCGCGCCGGTGAGCGCGGCGGAGTCAGGACTCAGAAGGAAAGCGGCAAGGCGGCCGATTTCCTCGGTGCTGGCCACTTGCCCGGTGGCGTGCCAGCTGTTGAATTCCTGCTGCCGGCCTTCGCGTTCGGCGACGCCGGCGACGGCTTCCGTCATGGTCAGCCCCGGCGCGAGCGCGTTCACGCGGATGCCGTCGCGCCCAAGGCTCCAGGCCATGGCGCGGGTCATGGCGACAATGGCGCCCTTGGTTCCGGCGTAGGCCTCGTAGCCCAGATCGGAGGCGCGGGCGTGGTTGGAGGCGATGTTCACGATGCTGCCCCCGCCCCCGGCGGCCATCAGCGGCGCGGCGGACTGCGCGGCCAGCAGGCAAGAGCGCTGGTTCACCTGCCAGAGCAGATCCATCTCCTGCAGGGTCATCTCCTGCAGCGGTTTCTGGATCGTGATCCCTGCGTTGTTCACAAGCCCGTCGAGCCCGCCAGCGGCTTGCGCCACCTCGGCAATCGCCGCCTGAAGCTTGGCGGCATCGGCCACGTCCACCTGCCGGAAGCTTCCGCCTGCGGCCTCAACGGCTACGCGTGCTTCAGCGCGGATCTCAAAGCCCGTCACCTGCGCGCCCTCCGCCACACAGGCCCGTAGAATGCCAAGGCCGATGCCGGCCCCTGCCCCGGTGACGATCACGCGCTTTCCTGTCAGACGCCCGCTCATTTCACTGCCCCCGCCGTCACACCGGCCACGATGCGGCGCTGGAAGAAGAGGAAGAGCACGAGCAGCGGCAGCGAGCCCAGAACGGCCGCCGGGAAGAGCATTTCCGGCTGGATGTTGAGGTTGCCCACGAAGCGGTAGACGGAAACCATCACGGTGAATTTCTCCGGCGATGTCATCAGAAGAAGCGGGTAAACGAAGTCGTTCCAGACCATCAGCATCACGAAGAGCGAAAGCGTGGCGGTGGCCGGGCCCAGCAGCGGGCGGATCACGTACCAGTAGATCTGCCAGTCGTTGCAATTATCCAGCCGCGCGGCCTCTTCCAGCTCGCGCGGGATGGCGCTGATGAAGCTCGTGTAGAAGAACACCGCCAGCGGCAGGTTCAGCGCGGTGAAGGCAAGGATGATGCCCGGGTAGCTGTCGAGCAGACCGAGGTTGCGGAAGATCACGTAGATCGGGGTGATGGTGACGAAGGGCGGCGTGGCCAGCCCCAGCGCCACCAGCATCACCACGCCCTTGGTAAAGCGGTTGGCGCGGCGGGCCAGCGGATAGGCGGCAAGCGAGCCCAGCAGCGCGACGAGCGCGGTGACGGAGATCGTGATCCCCACCGAGTTCACCACCGCCCGCCAATAGCCCATCTGATCGAGCGCGCGGGCGTAGTTTCCGAGGTAGAGCGTATCGGGCAGGCCCAGCGGGGCTGCGTTGATCTCCTCCGCGGTGCGGAAGCTCATGCCGATCATGTAGACAACCGGCAGAAGCATCGCGAGCACCAGCGCCACCACGGCGGCCTGCGCAAGAAAGGAGAGCGCTTTGCGGGGGCGGGTCATATGTTCTCCTCCCGGCGCTTGAGGTAGCCGTTCTGCACCACCGCCACGATCACCACGAGGATGAGCATGATGATCGAGAGAGCGGAGGCGAAGCCGAAGCGGTAGCTGCCGAAGAGGTTGTTCACGATCTCAAGGCTCAGTGTGTTGGTGGCCCGGTCCGGCCCGCCGCGCGTCATGATGAAGGGCAGTTCGAAGGTTTTCAGCGTGCCGACGGTGGAAAGGATGATGTTCACAGTGAAGCTTGGCGCCAGAAGCGGCAGTTCGAGGTGGCGGAACCGCTGCCAGGAGTTCGCACCGTCCAGCCGCCCGGCCTCCTCGATGTCAGACGAGATATTGGCAAACCCGACGAGGAAGATCGCCGTGGTGTAGCCGGTAAACATCCAGACATGGGTGATCACGATGGCAATCAGTGCGGTATCGGGATCGCCCAGCCAACCACGGGAGAACGCGCCAAGGCCCACCGCCTCCAGCAGCGCATTCAGCCCGCCGGTGTAGGGCGAATAGATGAATTGCCAGACATAGCCGACGATCACGAAGCTCATCATGGCAGGCGTGAAAAGGGCTGCGCGGCAGAAATTGCGGATCGCCGGCATCCGGTGCAGCAGCGCGGCGAAGAACAGGCCCGCCAGCGTCTGGATCAGCACCACGAGGAAAGTGAATTTCAGCGTCACCCAGACGGAATTCAGGTAGCGATCGCGGCTGATGAAGCGCTCGTAGTTCTTCCAGCCCACGTATTCCGCCTGCCCGACGCCTGCGAAATCGGTGAAGCTCATCTGCACCGAAAGCACGATCGGGTAGACGAAGAAGCCGCCGATCAGGGCCAGAGCAGGGGCCGCGAAGAGGTATATGCGTCGGGATCTGATCATGGTCGGCAGAATGGCACAGGTTGGGAAAGGAATGAGGGGAAGGGAAAGTGAGCGCTCCGGGCGGGAGGACCCGGAGCGCCCGTTGACCGGTCAGAAGTTCGCGTCTTCGACGGCTTCGTCCCAGCGTTCCAGCACGGCCTCGTTGGAGGCGGTGACATCCAGCAGGAAGCCAGTGAGGCTATCCCAGATTTCGCTTTCCAGCGGCTTCGGCCAATCCAGCACCGCGAAGGGGTAGAGGATCGTACCGCCGCCGTCGCGCGCCGCGTTGTAGGGCGCGGCCAGAGCGGGCACGCCGCTCGCGCCGCCCTCAAACGGGCTGTAGGCGCTTTCGGCGTCGAGCATCACCTGCAGGTTTTCCGCTTCCGCGAAGAACTCCACGAAGGTGCGCGCGGCCTCCTTGTTCTCGGATTGCGCCGAGACGGACCAGCCGATGCCGAAGAGATCCAACGCAACGCCAGTGTCTTTCGCGGAGGGGATCGGGGCGAAGACGTAATCAAGCCCTTCGACCTTGGAGAAATCGGCGATGTTCCAGGCGCCCTGCGGCATCATCGCGAACTCGCCGCCCTTGAAGGCCGCCAGCGCGGTGGACCACGGGTCCAGCCCGGCCTGCGCCTTGGGATCCACGCAATCGGCTTCGATAAGCCCGCGAATCGTATCGAGCGTACCACCGAAGGCTGCGCTATCGGCGAAGCTCTGTTCACCGCTGCCATAGCTGGCCGCGCCGGTCTCGCCAGCTTCAAGCCCGTTGGCGATCACGAAGAGCGGGGCAGAGAAGCCGCCGGTAAAGACCATCGGGTTGATCCCGGCCCCGGAGAGCGCGGCGCAGGCGGCCTTCAGCTCGTCCAGCGTGGCGGGCGGGGTCTCGATGCCGACCGATTTCAGCAGGCCCATGTTCACGAAGTTGCCCATACCGATCATCTCGAGCGGCATGATATAGGCCGCGCCATCGGAGGTGAGCGGGGCTTTCAGCTCGGGCAGGACCTTGCCATACCACGCGCTGTCGGTGCCCAGATCTTCCAGCAGGCCCGCGCCGCCCCAGACATTGACCAGCGGCATATCCGTCATCATCACGTCCGGCGCATTGCCGCCTTGCAGGCGCGGCGGCAGCACAACGTCGGTATCCAGCCGGCTGACGTAGGACAGCTCCACGTCGATCTCCGGGTGGGCGGCCTCGAAGGCCTCGATCAGCTGCGGCAGGCCGGCGGGCTCTGTCTCGTTGCCCTTCCAGGCGGTGACGTCCAAAACCACCGATTGTGCCGAGACGCTGCTGGCCAACAAAGCGCCCCCGATGAATGCGAATTTTCCAAGCTGCATGTCGCTCCTCCACTTCTGCAGGCTGTATATCCTGAAATTTGGATAATATATTATTCAGCCTCAGGTCAACTCTTTATTCACGCTTTGATATACTATATTCAGGTGTGATCGAAGCGACAGCAATGAGGCACCCATGGCCGAGACGCCCGACGCCCCCGCCGCCAAGCGGACCAAGGAAAACAAGGATGTCTATTCCCGCCTGATGGCCGACATCGGAACCGGTGCCTTTCCAAGCGGCACACGGCTCAAGGTGCAGGATCTGGCCAAGCGCTATGGCACTTCGATCATCCCCGTGCGCGAGGCGCTGCGCCTGTTGCAGGGCGAAGGGCTGATCGAGATCGCCCCGAATCGCGGGGCCACCGTAGCCACGCTGAACGCCGAAATGATTCAGGAGATCTTCGAGATCCTGCAACTGCTGGAGCCCTATTTCGTCTCCTATTTCGCGAAGGTCTGCACCGAGGCCGACATCGCCGAGCTGGAAGCAAGGCAGGCGCTGCTGGAGCAAACCCCAGTGCGCGACAAGGCGGCCTTCACAGGCCACGATCTGGAGTTTCACAAGATCATCGCGCGCAAGCACTATAACCGCCGCGCTTTCGGCATCTGGGAGCTGCAGCGCCGTCTGCTGAACGCGCTTGCGCTGCCAATCCCGATCTCCAACGCCCGCCACCGGGAGATCCTCGAACAGCACCACGAGCTGATCGAAGCCCTGCGCCAGAACGACGGCGAGGCCGCGCTGGCGGCGATCAACCGCCACGTGGCCGGGGCCGGGGATCAGATGTATCTGCAGCTGCGCAGCCAGTAAGGCCGCGATACTCAGCCTTGCCCGGGTTGGCCCAGAGCGGCGGAGAGCAAACCGGCGTTTTCTTTGATCACGGCGCGCACCTCTTCCGGCGCGCATTTCTGATCGGCCTGATCGATAAAGCCGCAGGTGATCGCCGCCACCACCCCCCGATTGTCAAACACCGGCGCAGAGAAGTTGCGCACGCCGGTGACGATGCGGCTGGGGCTGTCGTCCAGCCCGGCGACCTCGATCGCCTGCAGGCGCTGACGGGTTTCGTCCCGATCGCTCCCTGAAAGCCGGTTGATGAAGCGCTGCTGCGCCTCAGCCGGAGCATGGGCGAGAATCACGAGGCCCGAACTGGTGGCCAGTGCCGGGAACATCGCCCCGGTGCGCACCGCGTAGCCCGCCGGGCGCGGGCTGGCGACGGAGGCAAGGATCAGCACCTGCGTGCGATTGAGCACGGCCAAATGGCAGGATTGCTCCGTCTGCGCCGCGATACGTTCCAGCACCGGCACCGCCTCCTGCAGCAGCCGTTCAGTGGGCGGATGGCGGTGCGACAGCTCAAACAGCCGGGGCGTGAGCGCATAGCGCCCGGTCGCCGCATCCTGCCGGAGGTAATCGCGCTCCGCGAGGTAGAGCACCACGCGGTAGAGCTCCCCCATGGAGCGGCCGGTTTCCTCTACGATCTCGTTCATCGTCAGCCCGTCGCGGGACAGCGAGAGGATCTCCAGCACGTCGAGCGCCTTTTCCACTGCTGGAACGGCGCTTTTCTTGCGGGCGGCCGCGTCGGCGGTGCCCTTTTCCTCGTGCGATTGGCTGCTCTTGCGTGCCATGGGCCCTCCCCGGCGGCGGTTTTTTCCGTGCCCCGCATATAGCCCGCCCGGACGGTCGCTTGTAAAGCATCTGGTCCCCAGCGGCGGGTTGCCCCCGAGACGCGCAGGCGAGGGACGGATTTTACCCGGTTTTTGGTACGATCATGTTGACCAAAAGAATATATTATGCAAGTTAACCTATGCCCATTTGATATATGGTCAGACTAAAACAGCGCCCGAGGGTCCCATGGATTATTACAGAAGCTTCATCGACAATACCTGGATCGACGGCGCCACCGGCGAACGCGTGGCGGTGGAAGACCCCTCCACCGGCGAAATCTGGGCCGAAGTCGCCGATTGCACCGAAGCGGATGCGCAGGCCGCGCTGGAAAGCTCTGATCGCGCGCAGGCCAAATGGGCGCTGTTGCCCGCGGTGGAACGCGCAGGCTACCTCTATCGCATCGCGGAAGGGCTGAAAGCCGAGCGCGCCCATTTCGCCACGCTTCTGGTGCGCGAGCAGGGCAAGACGCTGGCAGAGGCCGAATTCGAGGTGGATGACACCATCCGCTACATGACCTACGCCGCCGAATCCGCCCGCCGTATCACCGGCGACATCCTGCCCGCCGACGCCCCCAACGAGCAGCTGTTCATCTTCAAGGTGCCCTACGGCGTGACGCTGGCGCTCTGCGCCTACAACTATCCGCTGGCGCTGATCGGCCGCAAGGTTGGCCCCGCGCTGGTGACGGGCAACACCGTGATCATCAAGCCCCATGAGGCCACACCCGTAACGGCCAGCGAGTTCTGCCGCATCGTGGAGGCCGCTGGCGTGCCGAAGGGCGTGATCAACATGGTGTCCGGCGCCGGGATCGGCCTTGGCACCGCGCTGGTGAAAAGCCCGATCACCAAGCTCGTCTCGCTCACCGGCTCCATCCGCGCGGGCCAGGGCGTGGCTGCGACAGCCGCCGAGAACCTCACCGCGCTTTCGCTGGAGTTGGGCGGCAAAGCGCCGTTCATTGTGCTTAAGGATGCCAACATCGACGCCGCGGTCGAGGCCGCCACTATCGCGCGCTTTGCCAACTGCGGGCAGGTCTGCATCTGCGCCGAAACCGTGATGGTGGAGGACGCCATCGCCGATGAGTTCAACGAAAAGCTGCTGAAACGTGTCGCCGAAGTGCGCCCCGGCAACCCGATGCAGAACGCCGGCATGGGCCCCGTCACCACCGCCGGCGCGCGGGCGCGCATTCATGGGCTGGTGGAGGAAAGCCTCAAGCAGGGGGCTGAGCTGGCCATGGGCGGTCGCATCCCCGAAGGTATGGAGAAGGGCAACTGGTACGCCCCGACCGTGCTGCTGAACGCAACCGCCGAGACCGCCGCCGTAAAGGAAGAGATCTTCGGCCCGGTGCTGCCGGTGATGCGCATCTCCGGCCACGAGGAAGCCATCAGCATCGCCAACGCGCGCGATGACGGGCTTTCGGCCTATCTCTGGACGAAGGATTCCGCGATCTACATGGATGCGATCAACCGGCTCGATACCGGCACGATCTTCCTGAACAAGGGCATCAGCGGCTATATCCAGGGCTATCACAACGGCCACAAGCGCTCGGGCCTCGGCGGCGAGGACGGCTTCTACGGCCTCGAAGGCTATCTGCAGAAACGCACCGTCTACATGGCGTATTAAGGGCTCCCCGCCCCGCCACCACCCCGACGCGCCTGCTCTTCGCGCGCCGGGGCGAGGTGGGGCACGCCGCTTCCCGATGCGCTGTGAGGGCCAATCCGCACATCGGGAGGCGGCAAATGAAACGGCCGCGCAGATCCCTGCGCGGCCGCTTTCATGTTTACGCGTTGGGCGTGAGACGGTTCAGTACGTCGCGCGCCCCCCGCTCAGATCGTAAACAGCCCCGGTGGAGTAAGAGCACTCGGGGCTCGAAAGCCAGCCCACCAGCCCTGCGATTTCCTCCACCGTGCCCATGCGGCCCATCGGGATCTTGGCCAGCATGTAGCCGATCTGCTCTTCCGTCACATCGGCGAGCATCTCTGTCTTGATCACCGCAGGGCACACGACGTTCACCCGGATCTCCGTCTGCGCCAGTTCCTTGCCAAGGCTCTTGGTGAGGCCGATTACCCCTGCTTTAGAGACGGAATAGGCCGAGGCATTGGGGTTTCCGTCCTTCCCGGCCATGGAGGCAATATTGACGATCCGCCCATAGCCCGCTTTGCGCATATAGGGCACCAGCGCACGGCAGGTGTGGAAGGTGCCGTTGAGGTTCACGTTCATCACCGCGTTCCAGATCTCGGGCGGGTAATTCTCAAGCAGCGTGTTGACCCCGGCGATCCCGGCGGCATTCACAAGGATCTCGGCCCCGCCCATGGCTTGCGCGGCGGCTTCGGCGGCGGCTTCCACGGCGGCAAGGTTGCTCACGTCCACGGCCTGCGTATCCACCGCACCCTTGCCCGCGAGCTTCGCCTTCGCGGCGCTTAAGCCTTCAGGGTTCAGATCCCAAAGCGAGACCTGCGCGCCGGAGGCAAGGAAGCGCTCCGCGATGGCGAACCCCATGCCGCGCGCGCCGCCGGTGATCACCGCCTTGCGCCCTTCCAGATCCAGCCTGTTCATATCGATGCACTCCTCTTCATATGGTCAATCCGGGCGGGTCAGATCATGATCCCGCCGTCGATGGCGATGGCCTGCCCCGTGATCAGCGCACTTTCCGGGCGCGCGAGATAGGCGCAGAGCCCGGCAATTTCCTCAGGCGTGCCGAAGCGCCCGCTGGGCTGGCGATCCAGAAAGCTCTGCTCCGCCGCCGCCATGCCGCCCATCGTGGGCGCAAGCTCGGCGATGCGGCCGCGCAGGCTGGGGCTGTCCACCACGCCGGGGCAGACCGCATTGGCGCGGATGCCGTGGCTCAGGTAGTCCGCCGCCACCGCCTTGGTGAGCCCGATGATCCCGCCCTTTGCCGCCGTATAGGCCGCGCGGCGCGGAAAGCCTTTCATCGAACTGGCCACGGAACCAATGGTGATGATGCTGCCGCCATGGGCCTTCATGCGTGGAATGGCGGCGCGCAGCACGTGGTAGGCGCTGTCCAGCGTGATCTCGGTGGAGCGCCGCCAATCCTCCTGCGTGCATTCCTCGATGGTGCCCTGATGCACGTAGCCGACGCAATGCACGAGGATATCCACCCGTGGGAGTGCCTTGAAATAGGCACTGACACGGGCTGAATCCGTTGCATCCAGCGCACTAGCGCGGACACCGGCAAGGCTCGCGACCAAAGCGCCGTCCAGATCGCTGGCATGGACCTCGGCCCCGTCATCGCGCAGGCGCGCGGCGACGGCGCGGCCGATGCCCTGACCGGCCGCCGTTACAACGGCGACCTTGCCAGCCAGCGGCGTCACAGCGGCACGACCTTTTGCGATTGCGCGCCAAGCTTCTCGATCCCGAGCGATACCTCATCGCCCGGCTTCAGCCAGACAGGCGGCTTCATGCCCGCGCCAACCCCCGGCGGGGTGCCGGTGCAGATCAGATCGCCGGGCTCAAGCCGGGCGAATTCGCTCATGTAGGACACGATCGTCGCCACATCGAAGATCATCGTGCTGGTGTGGCCCGTCTGCATCCGCGTGCCGTTCACATCCAGCCACATCGACAGCGCCTGCACATCGTCCACCTCATCCGGCGTCACCAACCAGGGGCCGGTCGGGCAGAAATTGGGGAAGCTCTTGCCCTTCACCCACTGCCCGGAGCGCTCCAGCTGCCAGGCCCGCTCAGACACGTCATTGACCAGCACGAAGCCCGCCACATGCGCCATGGCATCGCTTTTCTCGATGTTGAGCGCGGGCTTGCCGATCACGATGCCCAGTTCCACCTCCCAATCCAGCTTGGACATTTTCGGGGAGTAGAGGATGTCATCATGGGGGCCGCAGAAAGTGCCGGAAGATTTGTTGAACAGGATCGGCTCTTCCGGGATCGCCATGCCCGCTTCGGCGGCGTGGTCGGAGTAGTTCAGGCCGATGCACCAGATGTTGCGCGGCTGCGCGATGGGCGCGGCCAGCCGCTGCCCCTCGACCTGCGCCACCGGCAGGCTGGACGGATCCAGCGCGCCCAGCGAGGCGAGCAGATCGGGCGAAAGCGTGTCGGGCGTGAAATCGGCCACATAGGCCGAGACATCGCGCGGGATGCCGTCTGCGTCGATCAGGCAGGGGGTTTTGGGGGCGCCGGAAGCGCCGTAGCGAGCGAGTTTCATGCGTTGTCCTTTTGAGTTTTGCCCCACCATGTGCCGGCCAGCGCCGCGCCGCCCGCGAAGGCGGGCGCGTCGGGGCTGTCGGCGATGCGCAGGCATTCGTTCCATTTCACCATCCGCTCCGAGCGCGTGAAGGAGCCGACCTTCAGCTGCCCCGCGCCGAGCGCCGTGGCGATATGGCTGATCGATGTGTCCTCGGTTTCACCCGAACGTGCCGAGACGATCGCGCCCCAGTCGTGTTTGCGCGCGGCCCGGAAAGCGGCCAGAGATTCAGAGACTGTTCCGGCCTGATTCACCTTGATCAGCACCGCGTTGCAGGCCCCGGCCTGTGCCGCTTCCTCGACAAGTGGCGCGGTGGTGACGAGGTAATCGTCGCCGATGATCTGCACGCGTTCGCCAAAACGGCGGGTGAATTCCCGCATGCCCTCCACGTCATCCTCGCCCACCGGATCCTCGATGGAGACGATCGGGTAAGCGTCAAGCCAGCCGCCCAGCATGTCGATCAGCGCGGCGCTGTCCATCTCACGATCTTCCAGTGCGAGCCGGTAGCGGCCCGATGTGCCAAACTCCGAAGCTGCTACGTCGAGCGAGATCGCGACCCGCTCGCCGGGCTTTTCCCCAGCCAGCGCGATGGCCTCGGTGAGGGTCTCCAGAGCCTCTTCGTTGCTGTCAAACGAAGGCCACCAACCGCCCTCATCGGCGACCCCGGCAAGGCGGCCATTGCGGCCCATGATGTCGCCCGCCGCGAAATAGACCTCGTTGGTCACCTCCATCACCTCGTCAAAGGAGGAGGCACCCGGCACCATGATCATGAAATCCTGAATATCCACACGCCGCCCGGCATGGGCACCGCCGCCGAAAATCTGAATTTCCGGCAGGGGGAGAGCCGCTTTTGTGCCTTCCTGCAGGGCGAGATATTGCCAGAGCGGCAGGCCCGCTTCCTCCGCCGCAGCATGGAGCACGGCGAGCGAAACGGCTACCGTGGCGTTGCCGCCCAGATTGGCTTTCAAAGGGCTCGGATCGAGCGCGAGGATGGCGGCATCCACGCCCGCCTGATCGCGCACGTCCAGCCCCTTGAGCGCCGCCGCAATCGGCCCGTTGACCGCCGCCAGCGCCTTGCTCACGCCCATACCACGTAAAGCGCTGCCGCCGTCGCGCAGATCCAGCGCTTCCCGCGCCCCGCGCGAGGCCCCGGCCGGGGCAATCGCCCGGCCCAGCGCGCCGTTTTGAAGCCGGACCTCGGCCTCTACCGTCGGGTTGCCCCGCGAATCCCAGACCCTGCGGCCCTTTACCGATGCAATGGCTGTCACGCGCCTTGCTCCTTCGTTTGTTCGGAAATGTCGGAGAGCAGGGCCGAAAGCCCCGCCTGCGGCGCAAGGATCAGCGCCTTTGAAAGGTCGCGCACCTGACTGGCCGTTTCCGGTGCGAGGTATTCGACCGGGGATTTCCCATCCACGCGGGCCAGCATCAGCGCCGGCAGAAGCGCCGCGATCCGGGCCTCAAGGCCTGCGGCAGGTTCCCAGCGCACATGGGGGGCATAGGCGGCCCAGAGCGCGGCGGCTTCCTGCAGGTAGGCCGCGCGGCAGGCGGGCAGATGCAGCGCTTTCAGCACGAGGTGGTTCAGGCAGAAGGCCACGTCGAACGCCGGATCGCCCATGGTGGCGCATTCGGCATCCAGAATCACCGGCCCGCCGGTGCGGAACAGGATGTTCTTGGGGCTCACATCGCCATGAACCAGCGCAATTTCGGCGGAATAGAGACTATTTGCCAGCGCTTGCAGCGGCGCGGCGAGATCAGCGTGCCGCCCGGCGGTGAACTCGATATAGGGCTCGATCCGCAGGGCGCGGAAATCGTCGCGGTTGTGGAAGGGGCTGCGGTCAAAATCGGCCATAGCCGACGCCGCATGAAGGCGCCCGAGCATCCCACCCACGGCGGCAGCCTCGCCTTTCGGCGCCTGCCCCTGCAGCAGCGCATCCTTCCAGAGGTAGACCTCCTGCCCCGCCAGGAACTCCATCGCGAAACCGTGGAGCGTTTCGGAGCGCCCATAGAGCCGCACCGCACTTTCCGGCGCGATTTTCGCGGCGACCGTCAGCCAGGCGTATTCCGCCGCGTTGCGATGCACCGGGGCGCGCCAGTCGGCGGCGACCTTGAGCTTGGGCAGGGCGAATTTCATGCAGTAATCCGCATCGCCAATCCGCACCCGCGCAATATCAGAGGCCACGCCCCCCGTGAGCGGCTCAACAGCACGGATCGCTTCGGGGCGATCGGCCAACCCCAGATCTTGCGCAAGGCGCGCGCAGTTGTCTTCCAGCGCTTGCATGGCTTCCTCGATTCCCGCATATTCGGCTATATGTTCACGTGAACAAATACGCAGGCACAGCCATCTGGTCAACCCCCCGGAAAGCTGGGATGGTGGGGCAGCAGCCGAAGGAGGCCGAGTTGCGCGAACGCGCCACGATCAAATCCATCGCGCGGGATCTGGGCATCTCGCATATGACGGTGTCGCGCGCGCTGTCGGGCCATCCGAACGTGCAGAAGGAAACGCGCGAAGCGGTGCAGGCCCATGCGCAGGCGGTGGGCTACGTGAAGAGCGCCGCCGCTTCGGTGATGCGCGGGGCGGGCGCGCCGATTGCCGGGCTGCTGCTGCCCAACATCACCAACGAATTCTACGCCCATTTCGCCAACAGCCTCGCACTGGCCTGCGATGCCCAGAAGTTGCAGTTGATCATCCACCTCACCGGTGACGAGGCCGAGGCCGAGGCGCTTGCCCTGCAGCGCCTGCGCGAGGTTCAGGCGCGCTTTGTCGTCTCCGTGCCCACGCCCACCACTGAAGCTGAGGCCCTGCCGCCCGACGGCCCCGCGCTGATTCACCTGATCCGTCGCCGCACCGACGCGCCCGAGGCCCCGGCCATCCTGATCGACGACGCCCCGGCCTTGAAGCAGGCGGTGGGTGCACTCGCCAAGGCCGGGCACCGGCGGATTGCCTATATCGGGGCGGATCAGAGCCTGAGTTCGGGCGAAAGCCGCCTTACCGCCGTTCGGGAAGGACTCACTGAGGCCGGGCTTACGGAAAGCGAAACACAGCTTCTAACCGGCCCGCCGGGCTTTGCCACCGGCGAGGCCTTCACGCGCGGGCTGATCGCAAGCGGCACGGCGACGGCGATCCTCTGCGGCGGTTTCGAGATTTCGGCCGGCGTGCTTGCGGCCCTGCAACAGGCCCCTGAGGCGCGGCTGACCATGATCGGCTACGGCGACCCTTCCTATTACCGCTGGATCGGCGGCGGCATCTCCGCCATCGCGCTCCCGGTGAAGGAACTGGCCCGCCAGACCGCCGAGATGATCGCATCACCCCCCGCCAAGGGTGAAACCCGCCGCGTGCCCGCCGGGCTCACGATCCGGGCCCTGCCCGCA
Source organism: Pseudoruegeria sp. SHC-113 (assembly GCF_025376885.1). Lineage (NCBI taxonomy): Bacteria > Pseudomonadati > Pseudomonadota > Alphaproteobacteria > Rhodobacterales > Roseobacteraceae > Pseudoruegeria > Pseudoruegeria sp. SHC-113. The sequence goes on along the minus strand of NZ_JAHUBR010000003.1, from coordinate 65,254 downwards.
CCCGCAGACTGAGCCAGCAACAACAGCAAGGCTCTAAAGCGGCGCGTATCTCAATGAGGGGGGGAGTGGTGCTGCTGGAGAGAATTGAACTCTCGACCTCTCCCTTACCAAGGGAGTGCTCTACCTCTGAGCTACAGCAGCATGCCGTGTGTGGCGGGTCTTTAATGCCTCGCCGCTGGGGGTGCAAGCGCCTTTTTGCAAGAAATCGCCGCCACCGGGCGGCCCCGAAAACACCGTGGCGTTTTCGCCGCGCGGCAAGCCTGCACGCTCTCTGGACCCCTCGCGGGTGCTGCGCTACAGAGGGGCATGGAAAAACCTTCGCAAAAAAAGGGTGGCAAGCCCGCCAGTGACAGCCGCGATGAGCGGTTGAAGGCGGCGTTGAAGGCCAACATGCAAAAGCGCAAGGCACAGGCGCGGGCCCGGAGCACCTCCGAAAGCCCGCAGGACAAGACGGACAAGTAGGGCAGTTTCATGGATTCGATCGTCGTTACGGGCAATGGCCCGCTTCAGGGCAGCATTCCGATCGCGGGCGCAAAGAACGCCTGCCTCACGTTGATGCCGGCCACGCTGCTCAGCGAAGAGCCCCTGACGCTCACCAACGCGCCGCGGCTCTCCGACATCAAGACGATGACGGCCCTGCTGCAGTCGCTGGGCTCCGAAGTGAGCAGCCTGCAGGACGGTCAGGTGCTGGCGCTGTCGAGCCACGGGGTGGACAACCACAAGGCCGATTATGACATCGTGCGCAAGATGCGCGCTTCGATCCTTGTGCTGGGCCCGCTGCTGGCGCGCTTCGGCCATGCCGTTGTCTCGCTGCCCGGCGGCTGTGCCATCGGCGCGCGGCCCGTGGATCTGCATCTGAAGGCGCTGGAAGCCATGGGCGCGGAGCTGGAGCTGAAGGAAGGCTACGTGCACGCCAAGGCCCCCGGAGGCCTGAAGGGCGGCACCGTGGAGTTCCCCTTCGTCTCCGTCGGCGCGACAGAGAACGCGCTGATGGCCGCGACACTCGCCAAGGGCACCACCGAGATCCGCAACGCCGCGCGCGAGCCGGAGATCGTGGATCTGGCGCAGTGCCTCAAGAAGATGGGCGCGCAGATCGAGGGCGAAGGCACCTCTACCATCACCATCCAAGGCGTGGATCACCTGCACGGCGCAACCCATCCCGTGGTCACCGACCGCATCGAGCTTGGCACCTACATGCTTGCCCCGGTCATCACCGGCGGCGAGGTGGAACTGCTGGGCGGACGCATCGATCTGGTGGGCGCGTTCTGCGAGAAGCTCCATGCCGCGGGCGTCAGCATCGAGGAAACGGCGCGCGGGCTTAAAGTCTCCCGCCGCAATGGCCGCGCCAAGGCGGTGGATGTGACCACCGAGCCTTTCCCCGGCTTCCCCACCGATCTGCAGGCGCAGATGATGGCGCTGCTGTGCACCGCCGAGGGCACCAGCGTTCTCGAAGAGAAGATCTTCGAGAACCGCTTCATGCATGCGCCCGAGCTGATCCGCATGGGCGCGAAGATTGACGTGCACGGCGGCCATGCCACCGTGACGGGCGTCGAACGGCTGAAAGGCGCGCCGGTGATGGCCACCGATCTGCGTGCCTCGGTGTCGCTGATCCTCGCCGGTCTGGCGGCGGAGGGCGAGACGGTCGTTTCGCGCGTTTACCACCTTGATCGCGGCTATGAGCGCGTCGAAGAGAAACTGCGTGCCTGCGGGGCGCTGATCGAAAGGATACCCGGCTGATGCAGGAAGATGCCCGTTTCGAAGACGGCGGCGAGGCCGCGCTGCACCTGAAGGCGCTGGACGCCGAGGATCTGCAGGTGATCGCCAGCCTGACGCAGGATGCTGTTTTTCCGGCCACGGAGATGACTTGGCAACCAAAAGAGCGCCGCTTCGCCCTGCTGCTGAACCGCTTCCGCTGGGAGGATCTGCCGCAGGCCGAAAAGCGCCACCGCCCCTATGAGCGGGTGCAATCGGTTCTGGCCTTTGACTCGGTGCTGAGCGTGCAGAGCCAGGGCGTGCAGCGCGGCGATGCGGATACCGTGCTCTCGTTGCTGTCGGTCGATTGGCAGCCGGGCGAGGACGCCGCCGGCATCGTGGAGATCACGCTGGCCGGCGATGGCGCGATCCGCCTGCAGGTCGAATGCCTTGAAGCCACCTTGAAAGACGTGACGCGGCCCTATCTTGCCAACGCGCGCCACATGCCTCACCACCCGGACTAAGCCCTTGCCCCTGTTCCTGAACGCTTCCGATGCCTCCTTCGAGGCGGATTTCGCCGCCTTCCTGACCACCAAGCGCGAGGATTCGCCCGATGTGGACGCGGTGGTCGCCGAGATCATCGCCGACGTCCGCGCGCGCGGCGATGCGGCGGTGATCGCGCTGACGGCGAAGTTCGACCGGCTTGAGCTCACCCCCGAAACGCTGGCCTTCACGCCGGAAGAGATCGCGGCGGAATGTGCCAAGGTCTCGCCAGAGGAGCGCGCCGCGCTGGAGCTGGCCGCAGACCGCATCCGCGCCTACCACGAACGGCAATTGCCCGAAGATGCGCAGTGGGAGGACGCCTCCGGCGCGACTCTGGGCTGGCGCTGGGGGCCTGTCTCGGCGGCTGGCCTCTATGTGCCGGGCGGCCTGGCCTCCTACCCGTCTTCGGTGCTGATGAACGCGATTCCGGCCAAGGTGGCCGGCGTGGAGCGGCTCGCCATCGTCGTGCCCACGCCGGGCGGGGTGACGAACCCGCTGGTGCTACTGGCCGCGCAACTGGCCGGGGTGGATGAGATCTACCGCATCGGCGGCGCGCAGGCCGTGGCCGCGCTGGCCTATGGCACGGAAACCATCGCCCCGGTGGACAAGATCACTGGCCCCGGCAACGCCTTCGTGGCCGCCGCCAAGCGCCGCGTGTTTGGCAAGGTCGGGATCGACATGATCGCAGGGCCGAGCGAGATCCTCGTGATCGCCGACAAGGACAATGATCCGGACTGGATCGCGGTGGATCTGCTGAGCCAAGCCGAGCACGATGAAAGCGCGCAGTCGATCCTGATCACCGATGATGCTGCTTTCGGCAAGGCTGTTGCCGCTGCCGTGGAAAAACGGCTGGAAACGCTGGAGCGCCGTGCCATCGCGGGCGCAAGCTGGCGCGATTTCGGCGCGGTGATCACAGTGCCCGATCTGGATGTGGCCGCGCAGCTGTCGGATCGCATCGCGCCGGAGCACCTTCAGCTTTGCGTGGCCGATGCGGAAAGCTACGTGGGCAAGATCACCCACGCCGGCGCCATTTTCATCGGCGCCTACACGCCGGAGGCCATCGGCGATTACGTCGGCGGGCCGAACCACGTGCTGCCCACGGCCCGCTCGGCGCGCTTCTCCTCCGGCCTGTCGGTTCTGGATTTCATGAAGCGCACGACGCTGTCGCGCATGACCCCCCGCGCACTGGCCGCCATCGGCCCGGCGGCGGAACGGCTGGCGATTTCGGAAAGCCTTGAAGCCCATGGCCTGAGCGTCCGCGCCCGGCTTGATGCCTTGAACGAGGGATAAGGCGATGAGCAAACTCATCCGCGTTGAAATCGACGACTCCGGCCTCCCGGCCCCGACGCCCGAGATCGAGCAGGAGCGCAAGGTCGCCATCTTTGACCTGCTGGAAGACAATTCCTTCGTGCTGCCGGGCCGTGACGGGCAAGACGCTCCCGAAGGCCCCTTCGGCCTTGTGCTGGCGATCCGCGAGCGGCGGCTGGTGTTCGAGATCACCACAGAAGCCGAGGCGAAAGTGGTGGATTTCCACATGTCGCTCGGGCCGTTCCGGCAGGTGGTGAAAGACTACTTCCAGATCTGCAAAAGCTATTTCGATGCCGTGAAGAAACTGCCCCCCAGCCAGATCGAAGCCATCGACATGGCCCGGCGCGGCATTCATAACGAGGGTGCCCGCGTGGTGCAGGAGCGCCTTGAGGGCAAGGCCGAGGTCGACATCGACACCGCGCGCCGCCTCTTCACTCTGATCTGCGTTCTGCATTTCGGTCAGTGACGATGGGCGACGTGCAGATCCCCACGTCTGTTCTGTTCTGCTGCGATCACAACGCCGTCCGCTCCCCCATGGCCGAAGGTATCACCAAGGCGCTTTGCGGGCAGGAGATCTATGTGCAATCCGCCGGGGTGCGCAACGATCTGGAGATCGACGGCTTCGCCATTTCCGTCTGCGACGAGATCGGCGTTGAGATCTCGCGCCACCGATCGCGCTCCTTCGAGGAGATGCTGGCCTGGGGCGATGATCTGTCGGGTTACGATCTGATCGTGGCGCTTTCCCCCGCCAGCCAGCGGATGGCACTGGAGCTGACGCGCTACGCCCATCTCGAGGTGGAATACTGGCCAGTGCTCGATCCCACGGGCCTTGGCGAAACGCGGGAGACGAAACTCGCCGCCTACCGCCAGACCCGCGACCAGATCCGCGACCGCGTCCGCGCCCGGTTTGGTGGCGCGCTGCAAGGCAGCCCCGCCTGATGGAGGTCAAACCCCTCACCGGCAGCACCCTGCGCGCAGCCCTTGGGGATCTGGCTCGCCTGCGCATCGCCGTTTTCGCCGAATGGCCCTATCTCTACGATGGCGATGAGGCCTATGAACGGCGCTATCTAGCCACCTATGAGGCCAGCCCCGGCGCGATTGTCGTCGCCGCTTTGGACGAAGGCCGGATTGTCGGGGCCGCCACGGGCACGCCGATGGAAGATCACGCCTCGGAATTCGCCGCGCCGCTCGCCAAGGCCGGGCTTGCCGTGGAGCAATGTTTCTACTGCGCCGAATCCGTCCTGCTGCCCGCCTATCGCGGGCAAGGGCTGGGCCACGCATTCTTTGACGCCCGCGAGGCCCACGCCCGCAGCCTTGGCCGCAGCCATGCCGTCTTCTGCGCCGTGCAGCGCCCTGCGGATCACCCGGCGCGCCCCGCCAGCTATCGCCCGCTCGACGGCTTCTGGCGCAAGCGCGGATATGCCCCGGTGGAGGGCGCTTTCGCCCAGTTCCGCTGGAAGGATCACGGCGACACCACCGAGACGGAAAAGCCCCTGCAACTCTGGAGCCGCGCCCTATGAAGATCGCCAGTGCCGCCTATCCGATCGACTGGCTCGCCTCGCCCGAAGCCCTGCGGAAAAAGCTCGCCCGCTGGGTGGCACAGGCGGCACAGGCCGGGGCCGATCTGCTTGTCTTCCCGGAATACGGTGGCATGGAATGGGCCAGCCTTGCCGGCGAGGCCGTGCGCGGCGATCAGGCCGCCTGCACGGATGCTGCCGCCGCGCAGTGGGATCTGGCCGATGGCATCCTCGCTGCACTGGCCGCTGACCACGGCGTCCATATCCTCGGGCCCTCCGCCCCGGTGGACGGCGGTAACGGCACCCATATCAACCGCGCAGGCTTCTACCGCCCCGATGGTGCGCGCGCCCATGCTGACAAGCAGATCATGACCCAATACGAGCGCGACAGCTGGAGCCTGCGCGCAGGCGACGGCCCCGCCCTCGTGGAGACGCCCTTCGGGCGCATCGGCATCCTGATCTGCTACGACAGCGAGTTCCCCCTGCTCGCCCGCGCGCTGGCCGAAGCCGGGGCCGAGATCCTGCTCGTGCCCTCCTGCACCGATGCACTCATGGGCTATCACCGCGTTCGCGTGGGCTGCATGGCGCGGGCGCTGGAGAACCAAATGGTGGTTGTCCATTCCGTCACCGTGGGCCCGGTGGATTGGTGCCCGGCAGTGGATGAAAACCACGGCGCCGCCGCGCTCTACGGCCCGCCGGATCACGGCTTTCCGCCCGATGGCGTGCTGATGCAGGGGCCGATGGACACGCCGGGCTGGACCATCGCCGAGGTGGATATCGAAGCCGTGCGCCGGGTGCGCCGCGAGGGGCAGGTGCGCAACCTCACCCACTGGCCGGAGCAGGCCGCGCGCATCCCCCACGTCACTTTTCTGCAATTCGGCGAAGCCACCCCTTGAAACATTGCCATTTTAAGCGCATTTAGTGCGCGCCCGCACCAAGCGGGTATTTGTTATGGAGCGAACATGGCCAAGGATGAAGATCTCGAATTTCCGGGCGTCGTTAGGGAACTCCTGCCAAATGCGACATTCCGGGTCGAGCTTGAGAACGGCCACGAGATCATCGCACATATGGCAGGCAAAATGCGCAAGAACCGTATCCGCGTGCTCGCGGGCGACAAGGTTCAGGTCGCTATGACGCCGTATGACCTCACCAAGGGTCGCATCAACTACCGCTTCAAGTAAGCCAATGCGGCTTGTTCTGGGCTCTGGCAGTCCGCGCCGGAAGGATCTTCTGGCGCAAATCGGACTCGTGCCCGATTCGATCCGCCCCCCCGACATCGACGAAACGCCTCAGCCAGGTGAACTGCCGCGCCCCTATTGCGTGCGGCTTGCAGCGGAAAAGGCGCAGGCCGTCGATCTGGCGGCGGATGAGATCGTCCTCTGCGCCGATACCACCGTGGCCCTGGGCCGCCGCATCCTCGGCAAGCCTGCCGACGAGAAGGAAGCGGCCGAGTTCCTGATCAAGCTTGCAGGGCGCCGCCATCAGGTGATCACAGCTGTGGCGGTGCGAAAGGGCGATCAGCTCTGGCAGCGCGATGTGGTGACGGGGGTGAAGATGAAGCGCCTCTCCGACGTGGAACTCAACACCTATCTCGCTTCCGGCGACTGGCGCGGCAAGGCCGGCGGCTACGCCATTCAGGGGCCCGCCGGGGCCTTCATCCCGTGGATCAGCGGCTCTTTTACCGCCGTGGTCGGCCTGCCCGTGGCCGAAACCGCGCAGCTCCTGCAGGCGGCAGGCTATCCGCTCTATTCCCAAACCGAGGGGTAACGCCATGAAAGGCACCGTCATCATTCTGGATCACCTGCGGGGCCGCGAGGTGGCCGCGCGGCTCGTGGACGGTCGGTTGGAGGATTTCCTCTTCACCCCGGCGGATCCCGATGTGCCGCTGCCCGGCGCGATCTACCGCGCCATCGTGGAGCGCCCGATGAAAGGACAAGGCGGTGTCATGGTGCGCCTGCCCGAGGGCACGGGCTTCCTGCGGCAGGCCAAGGGGCTTGCTGCCGGTCAGGCAATCCTCGTGCAGGTCACCGGCTTTGCCGAGGGCGGCAAGGCCGTGCCCGTCACCCAGCGCGTGCTGTTCAAAAGCCGCTACGCCATCGTCACGCCGGATGCGCCGGGGCTCAATATCTCCCGCGCGATCCGCGAAGAGGAGCGCCGCGCCGAGCTGAAAGCGCTGGCCGATGACGGGATGGAGGGCAGCCTCCACGGGCTGATCTTGCGCACTGCCGCCAGCACCGGCCCGGACGACGACATCGCCGAAGACATCGCCGCCATGCGCGCGGCAGCCGACGCGATTCTGATAGATGCCGAGGGCGACACGCCCGAACTGCTGCTCGACGGTCCCGCCCCCCACATGCTGGCCTGGCGCGACTGGCCCGAGCCCGACCATGTCGAGTCCGAGCCCGGCGGGCTGGACCGGTTCGACGCGCTGTCCGCCATCGAAGCGCTGGCCTCGCCCCATGTCACCCTGCCCGGCGGCGCGAGCATGTATATCGAACCCACCCGCGCGCTGGTGGCCGTGGATGTGAACACCGGCGGCGACACCTCACCCGCAGCCGGGCTGAAAGCCAATATCGAAGCCATCCGCGCCCTGCCCCGCCAATTGCGCTGCCGCGGCCTTGGCGGGCAGATCGTGCTCGATCTCGCCCCCTTCCCCAAGAAGGACCGCCGCCCCATCGAACAACAGCTGCGCGCCGTGTTCCGCGCCGATGGGATCGAGACGGTGCTGGTCGGCTTCACCGGCATGGGGCTCTTTGAGTTGCAGCGCAAACGCGAGCGCCTGCCGCTGGACCGGGGGCTGCTGCAATGAGCTGCCCGATCTGCAAGAAACCATCGGTGGAAAGCTACCGCCCCTTCTGCTCCAAACGCTGCGCCGACGTCGATTTGGGCCGCTGGATGTCGGAGAGCTACGCGATCCCGGCAGAGAGCGAAGAAGAGGCGGATTTGGCGTCCGAAGAGGAAAACGAAGCGAGCCGCAACCTGCACTGAAAAAACTGCATTTCGCCTCTGGACAGTCCCCTCGGGCGCGTCTAGAAGAGCGCCACCCGAACGCTAGCGTTCACCCGTGCCCGGGTAGCTCAGGGGTAGAGCAGTGGATTGAAAATCCTCGTGTCGGTGGTTCGATTCCGCCCCCGGGCACCATTTAACACCGTGAAAATATGGGATTGTTCGCGCGCGTACCCGCTTTGTCATTCGTGCTCTCATCCCTTTGTGTGCTGCATGGGTGCCATTTGTAGACAATTGACTCAACCGTAGTCAGTGTTGAGAACCTCTTGATTGAAAGGGCCCGCGAGGAGAGCGAAACCCTGCTCTCATCTCTGACCGAGGCCCTCAGGAAGATCGCTGCATGGTAGGAAGTCTACTACCGCGATCAAACGCATTCATCCCTCGGCAACCCAAAGCCGCAGGAATTTGGAATGAGATCGAGGCTGGAAACCAAATCCGCACAATGCCAGAAACTTAACGATAGATTCCCCCAGGGATCGAAAGAAAGTCGGGTCTTAGCTACCCTGGAACACAGACTTTCAATCGAGCTGAAAATGAGAATCCCGCCCGGAAATGCATTTGAACGAAATTAGTACACCCAAGAGAACAGTGTCAAATTCCAATCCCTTTCCCAGCAGCGTTTGAGAGAGTCTTCCGACGGTTACCGAACTGGCCTTTCTTTATAGAAGACATTTTCTTCAACTACACTGAATTGCCACCGACTTGAGAAAAGCAAGACCGCGTCCGTCAGGGCCCATTGCCTGTAATCGGAAACACACTCTTTCTTCGATTTATTTCTTCTACAGCCATAAAGAAGTTCTCAGCAACTTTTTTCGACAGATTGTCATAAAGAGTGACTTGTCCAACGGTGGAGCCACCAACCACAATAGGGCGAAGCGCCGGGGTAAAGATAAAATCCTGAGGTTGATTCAATTTGGACTCAGAGGAAAAAATAAATTTCGGAGGGCTATTCTCATCCATCTTCATTCTCTGGTGCGAGAATACAAAAATTCATGGCTTATCACGATATGACAAAACATACTGATAGTGTGTATCACTTAGCTGTTTTATGCGCCAAATCCTGTAGTTTCCGACTTCGTCAACCTTAACCCCCGTCAGTGTTGTGTTCGGACACTCATTTTCCTTGGAGAACTGGAAATCTGGTGTCGCCGTGTCGAAGGGCTCAAACGGACTAGAACAACCAATAGTATTGAGAGCGATTAGGCCTAGAAGGGAAATACGGATCAGTCGCCCAGCTATCATGCTGGATTTCTGAGACAACTCCCTCACCCGATTTGTGCAACAAAGCCCCATCGCACGCTCTTCAGCGTGAATAACATCCCGATCAGAGTCTACGTATTTTATTTCTGCGGCCAAGGATTTACAACCTTCCCATTGTAGATGATATCGCCATGAACAAGAGCAAACGCTTGCTCGGAATTTGATTTGTTTTTGTTGGAGACGGCGTAGAAAACGCCCGCGTCATTTAGAAGAATCTCAGTAACGGAATTTCTGCAGTTTTCTTCTGCCAACTGCTTTACGGCTTCGGGGAAACGGTTTCGTCTTGAGTCGTATTCACCTTTTCTAAACAGGTTGTGATCCATGCGCCGTTTCATCAAAGTGTCTATGGCCGGGATCAAGAATTTCTCAGGAAAAACAAAAGGGAAATCGTACCCTAAATGTGTGGAATACGTGAGGGGAACCGTTATTCCTGAGTCGTTTATTATGCCCCGTTTTCCGTTGCGAAGAAACTCGCAGAAACACGGACTACTTTTTCGTATCACTCGGTATCCAAATATCCCGTTATAATTGTTCGTTGAGTTTTCGTTGATAAGAATACGAATGTTGTCAACAGTTTGCCTGCCGCCAGCATAAATATCCTTCCAACCTTTCCTCAATGGGATTCTTAAAACACACCAAATTGAAATCAAGCTCAGGGATTAACGTAATTTTGGCCCCATCAGCAGCTAAAGCCAACGACGGCAAACTCGTGAATGTGACAAATACACCCAGAACTGAAGAAATGACGCCGCGTCTAAGCTTTCCGAACATAGTTTCCCCTACAAACTGATAGCCGATGTGTTTAGCGAGTTTATGGGCCCGCGTCAGATCCACGCCTGATGTGACGTGAAACGGGGTGGCTTGGGCTCCTTGCGTAATGAACCATGTTTTAAACCAACCATACAACCATAGAGTGAAGACGTCGTCTGAGGGCCCTGAATGCGCGCCTTTCAGAGAATGGAGACCGGGACGTGCTAACTCTCGGACCAGAGCCAACAGTTTTTGGCATTCTGCGCGATCTGCTACGTCACCCGTGACCGGACGCTGTAGTGCGGCTCCTGCCACACCCCTTCCGCCATCACATCCCCAAGGATCTCTGCCGCCCGCACCACATCCGCTTCGTCCAGGTAGAGCGGGGTGAAACCGAAGCGCAGGATGTTGGGGGCGCGGAAATCGCCGATCACGCCGCGTTCGATCAGGGCCTGCATGACGGGGTAGCCGTCTTCAAACGCGAAAGAGACCTGTGAGCCGCGGGCCTGTGGATCGCGCGGGGAGGCGAGGCGCAGTTGCGGGCAGCGCGCCTCGACCTCGCAGATGAAGCGCTCCGAAAGCCGGATCGACGCAGCGCGCAGGGCCTGCATGTCCACCCCTTCCCAGATGTCGAGCGCATGATCCAGCAGCGCCAGTTGCACAATGGGCGGGGTGCCAACGCGCAGGCGTTCGGTGCTCATGGCGGGGCGGTAACCGGGTTCCATTGCGAAAGGCGTATCATGGCCGAGCCAGCCTGCCAGCGCCGGCTTCACGTGGTCGATGATGTCGGGACGGGCGTAGATGAACGCGGGCGCGCCGGGGCCGCCGTTGAGGTATTTATACGTGCAGCCCACCGCGAACTCGGCCTCGCTGGCCGCGATGTCCACCGGCACGGCCCCAGCGCTATGGGCCAGATCCCAGATCATCACGGCACCTGCTGCATGGGCGGCCTTGGTGATGGCCTCCATGTCGTGCAGGCGGCCGGTGCGGTAATCCACATGGGTGAGCATCACCACGGCGATCTCCTCGGTGATCGCCTCCAGCACGGCCTCGGGCTCGGCCAGCCGCAGCTCGTGGCCTTGGCCGATGGTGCCGATCAGCCCCTGCGCCATGTAGAGATCGGAGGGGAAATTGCCGGTGTCCGACAGGATCACCCGCCGCGAGGGGGCCATCTTCAGGGCCGCCGCCAGCGCCTGGTAGACCTTGATCGACAGCGTATCGCCCGTCGTCACCGAGCCTTCCGGCGCGCCGATCAGCCTCGCGATGCGGTCGCCAACGCGGGCGGGCATGGCCATCCATCCCGCCGTGTTCCACGCCTTGATGAGCTGCTGGCCCCACTCATCGCTCAGCACCTGCGCCACGCGCGCCTGCGCACCGCGGGGCAGCGGGCCGAGCGAGTTACCGTCCAGATAGATCACGCCTTCGGGCAGGTCGAAGCGGGATTTCAGCGGCAAGGGGTTTGGCATGGGCGGCTCCGGTCTTCGCGTTGCCCCTTTCTGGCAGGGAAAGGCTTGCCTTCGCAAGCCAATCATCCGCTAGGGCTGACGCTCGATCAGGTAGCTTTGGCCCGCCGCCAGCGGTCCAGCCACAAGGCTCACCGCACCATCGGGCCAGGTGATCTCTAAAGCGTCGGCCTGTGCCGCCGCCCCGAGCCCGAAATGGGCCATGGGCGCATCGAAGGACATGAACCCGCCGCCGAGTTGCAGCTCCCGTTGCTGCGTTCCTCCGCCCGCCGAAAGCCGCAGAACAGCGCCGATGGCCGCTGAATTGGCAGACGTATCGCGCAGCCGCACCGTGATCGCCCTCGCCGCCTGATCGTTGTTGCGGAAATAAACAAGCGGGCCGTTCACCGGATGCGTCAAGAGATCCAGATCGCCGTCCCCGTCCGGGTCAAACGCCACGGCGGTGGCTGTCATCAGGTAATCCTCCAGCCCGAAGGGCCCCGAAGCCTCTGTGAACTGGCCCTGTCCGTCGTTCTCGAAGAACAGGTTGGACGGGCTGACCTCATTGGGCACCCATGTGCCGTTGACGATATAGACGTCCAGATCGCCGTCGTTGTCGAAATCCTCGATCTTGGTGTCCCAGCTCCAGCCCCCCACCGACAGCCCCCGTGCCGGGGCTTCGTCGGCGAAACCCGCGCCCGCTTCGGGGCGGCGCAGGAGCACATTGGCCTGTTTAATCTGCGGCAGGGCCGCCGCCAGCGCGGCCGGCGAGGGCCGGCCCGCGGGGAGAAAGTGCAGCTCGCAGAAGGAGGCCGCAAGCGGCTGACCCGCCGGGATCAGGCCGCAGAGCGAGGGATCTTCTTTCTGGATCGCGATGTCCTTTATCAGCATCGCCTTGCACTGGGCCTGCGTGGGGGCGGGCAGATCATCGCAGTTGCGGGCATAGGTCGGGTCAAAATTGTTGCCCGATTTGTACCAGCGTTTGATCTCCATGTTCACGGTGCAGATCCGCTTGGCCTCCGGATCACGGATCCCGTCGCAATAGCGCTCAAGCGGTTGCATCTTCAGCGTGGCGGAGATGTTGGAGGAGCGGCCAGCGATCTGGGCGAGGTACAGATCGACGATGCCGCGGTTCTCCAGATCCGCTGTTTTCACCGCCATCGTCGTATGGGTGGTATGAGGGATCAGGCCGTCTTCACGGCCCAGAAGCCGCAGGCCGCCCTGCCCGTCGCTGAGGTAGATCGCGTCCGGGATCTCGAAATCATTGCCCACGATCAGATCCGGCCAGCCGTCCTGGCTCAGATCCGACAGCAGGATCGAAAGCGTTTCGCCGGGAATGGCGGGCAGGTCCACGCGGCCCGGTGCCAGAAGCCCGGCGCCGGTGTTCAGCAGCAGCCGGTTGCGGCTTTCCTCGCCGGGAACGCGCCGATACCAGCCCGCCGTCCAATTGCCGAGCGCCGCATCCAGATCGCCGTCCCGATCGATGTCGCCGAAGCTCAGCGCGATGGAGAGCACCGCGCCGCCGTCCTCGATCTTGCGCGGCGGTTCGGCCTGCGTGAAGCCACCCGCGTTGGGCCAGATCCAGTTACCCTGCCGGTAGGTCGCCAGGAAAAGATCCAGATCACCGTCGCCATCCAGATCCACGAGCGGCGCGTTGAACACGGGCATCTCTGCCACCGGGCCAAGCTCCAGATCGAGCGGTGTGAAGCCGCCGTTGCCGTCACCGCGGTAGGCATAAAGGCCCTTGCGCGTTGAGGCGATCACCACGTCCACAAGCCCGTCGCCGTCGATATCCCCGGTCGCCAGGCTGCGACCTTCCCAGAACGGCGGCCACATGTCTTCGAAATCGAACTCGAGCGGCTTGTCGATGCCGATCTCCGAAGCTTCGATCCGCGTGAAGGGTGTGGGCCCTGCAGCCGAGCGGGGGGCATGCGCCGTGGCGGTGACGCGGACAGGCACCTGCGCCGCCTCAGACGCCTGCGCCGCCATCAGGAGGCGTGGCGCGGGGGCTTCGCTCAGGAGGTAATCCAGCGCGCGGCGGTTCTGCCAATCGTGATAGGCCTGCGCCCCGGCCCCGCCGAGCACGCCGAGCGCCACAATGGCCGCCGAAAGCAGCACCGCCGCCCGCGTCGAGATGGTACGTGCGACGATCAGGAAGGAGTAGACAGAGAAAATCCCCAGCGTGAACAGCAACACCATCACATAGCCCACGCTGAGCCCGCTGCTCAGAAGGGCTCCGGCGATCACCACGTCAAAGGCGATGGGCACCGGCAGGAAGATCCCGGCCACCGCCACCAGCACCGCGAGCCCCAGCATGAAGGAGGTGCCCGACAACAGCTCGGGCGGCAGCAGATGGCCGGCCACAGCGCCAAGGAACCCGGCCAGGAACATCAGCGGAACCGTTGTACGCAGGATGAACCAGAGGTTGGCGGCAAAGCTTTTGGCAACGTCCCACAAGGCGCTTTGCAGCGGCATACGGGGCGCGGGCTCTGCCCAGCCCTCCGCCGGGATCGGCGGCGGCGCAATTTGCAATTGGGATCCGGGCAGCAAGCGGCAGATCAGCGGTACCACGACGAGGATCACGAGCAGGCTCAACCCGATCTTGGCCAGCACCATGTAAGCCGGCAAGAGGCTGAACAGCATCGTCAGCACCACCACGTTGAGCGTGGGCGAGGCCACCATGGCCGAAAGCGTCGTTTCCGCGCGCAGGCCGCTGGCATAGAGCCCCTTGGCAATCGGTGCCGCGCAGTTGACGCAAACTCCGAGCGGCGCGCCGATGGCGAGGCCAAGGGCCGAATTGGCAAACCCGCCCCGAAAGCTGCGCCAGGACATCGTGCCGAAGAGCGTCAGCAGCGCGGCCCCGAAGAGCACGCCGAAGGTCATGCCCTTCTTGTTGGTGTTCAGCCAGTTGACCGTCGAATAGGCGATCCGCTGCCACAGGGGCTGCTCCGGCGAAGTGGGCAACAGTACATCGAAGGAGATCGGATCCTCCAGCACAATCGCCCCGCTCATCAGCGCCTTGTCGTCCAGCGCCGGATAGCGCGACTGGGTCCAGAAGAGGTAGGCCAGCAGAGCGACGATCAGGAGGGCAAGAGCCGTCCGGGCATGGAGGGAGAAAAGGCGTTGCTGCATAAACTTCTGAAAACCGTTGGTCCTGCGGTTGACACCTGAGCGGGACTTGTGTCGTTTGTGGCAACTATCCGGGCATTTGCTCTGCAAAGCAACTGCAAGCCCCGGAGGGATCCGTAAACCGCACGATGTGCAGGGGTCCACGGCAATAGCATCGGACTAAAGGGCTTTGGGTTTTGCAGGCATATCAGAGCGACAAGCCGCTAATCTTCAGCCACATTCCGAAGACCGCCGGATCATCAGTCAGCGAGATTTTCAGGTCTTGGTTCGGAGAGGGGTTCTTGCCCCACTATGCGAGAGACAACCTGCCCGAAAGACATGACCTCGAAGAGCAAAGCCGCCGCCACCGCGTGGTAATCTACGGGCACTTCAACAGTGCTAAGGGGTTCGGTCAGGTGGATTACTATCCCAATGTTCGGCAAACGGTGACCATTCTGCGCGACCCACTCGAGCGGATGATCTCCAACTATTACTTCCGCCGCCTGAAAGCAGACAAGATCCCCCAGTTCCGCGCGTCCGCCAAGATGACGCTTGAAGACTTTCTGTCAGGCTGGCCCTACGAGGATCCCAACATGGGCCCACCGATGGCCGCGTTCATGCCGCAGCCCTGCACGCTCAACAACTATACCGATCTGCTGGAGGAATACTTCGTCGCGCTTGGTGTGACCGAACAACTGGATCGCTCGCTTGACGTCTTCGCACGGGCCTTTGGCTTTGAACGTGCGACCGGTGATTTGAAGCACGTCAACGCGGCGCCGCGTGACACGCAACCTCTTGGCATCAACCTCGATGACTTTCGCGAACGTGCCCGCTTGGATTATGCGCTTTACGATTATGCTGCTGCTTGGCTGAAGCAGCAGCCAAACACGGGCGCTAAGTGATGTCCGCGCCCGAGGTGAACTTTGTTGTTGCCGGCACGCAGAAAGGCGGAACGCGCGCGTTCGGGCATTTTTTGCGGCAACATCCGCAAATTCGCCTTTCGCATCCAGACGCGCCGGAGCCGCATTTCTTCGACATGAAGTTCAAAGACGCGCACCCCGGAGACTACGCGCCGTATCATGCGCTCTTCCCGCCAAGGGCCGCAGAAACCACCACGGGCGACATCACGCCGATCTACATGTTCCTGCCTGAGATTGCGGCCCGCATCCACGCCTATAATCCGGCTATGAAATGGATCCTTCTGTTGCGAGATCCGGTTGCGCGTGCCTACTCGCAATGGAACATGCAATATGAAAAAGGCTGGGAGACTCGGGAATTTCTGGACGCCCTGCACCACGAAAGCCGGAGCCGCGCGGAGCTCGGCCGTCATCCGTTCTTCTCTTACATCCAGCGTGGGCGATACAGCCTGCAGATCAAGAACCTGCTTTCGGTGTTTCCTCGCGAAAACCTGCTGCTGCTGAAATCAAGCGATCTTCGGGACGCCCACGATGAGGCACTCGATACTGCCTGTGATTTCCTTGGGGTTGACAGATTTACAGTCCCGGCGGCGCGTGTACACGCCCGAAGCTACCCACCTATGTGTTCGAAGGCACGGGCGTTGTTGCTCCGGGTCTTTCGCTCCGAGGTGGATTGGTTGGAAGCGGAAACTGGATGGGATCTGCGGGCTTGGCGCGGCTAAGCTAGACTTTGCGGAAACACACCATTTTCTGGTTGCGCGGGTGTTCCCAGGACTGGACGTTTTCTAACTCCCACCCTTGTCCGCGCGCGAAATGGACAAGGTCCCTGCGATAGTAATGGAAGGGATCCTTGTCTGGAAAAGTCACGACGTCGCAACCCGGTTGGCGGATAGCCTGAAACAGATCTTCGTGGGGTTGCACGATGAAGAAAGAAGCGAAGAACCGGCCGCCGGGCTTCATCACCGGGCCAAGATTATGCAACGCCACACGCAGGTTGTTCAGCGGAAGATGTGTAAACACGGACACCGCTACGGCCATGTCGAACCGGACCCTGAATCCTGTCGCATCAAACGCCTCGGTCTGGCGCAGGTTTTCGCGTGGCAGTTTGTCCTGCAAACCGGCTTGCGTGATCTCCACGTCGTAACCAGCGGCAAGAAGTTGCGGCGACAGATCAATACCGTAGTAATTACCGGCCTCAAGATAGCGCACGTAATGGGTGCCGCCGCGGAGGCACCCGCAACCGACATCAAGTAACCGATCCGCCGGCTTCAGCCCCTGCGATTTCAGGAAAGAAAGCTGCAGTTTCCCCATCTCATCCCACAGCCCGCCAACCACGGCCCTGTGATCACCGCGCGCAACGATTTCCTCCATCAGCTCGGAGTCGTAGTAGTAGTTTTGCGCCATAAGGAAACCGCCAGTTTATCGTTGAACAGAGAGCACCCGTTATGAATAGGCAGGGCGGCACCATTGAGTTGGCGCCGCCCTGCTTTCCACCCATTTGAGGGGGTCATTCGGTTACGATGGCTTTCTCAAGATCCACAACGCGCTCTTCCAGCTGCGCAATGTAGATGTGCGCGTGTTCCAGCTCGTTGAGCATGCGCAGCATCTTTTCCGTCATGTTGATGGGATAGTCCGGGCCAGTCGGACCCACTGCCGGAAGGTACTTGTTTTCCCACATCAGGGCCGCATGTTCCTGAATGGAAGGCACGGTGTAGACCTCAGGATCAAACACACGGTCACACGGGTCTGCAACCGTACACGCCCCGCCACCTCCGGTCGTGATCAGGCTCCCGGTGATTGTCAGGTTCCCGGCCCCATCCATTACAAACACGTTTGATGCCGTGGTGCGATCCTGAATCACGAAGGTGTCACCCGCGGAAATGGACCAGTCGCCCGCAGCCGGGCCACCATTGCCGCTGTTCGTCATTTGGATCCGCGGACGCCCGGCGTTGTTCGTCAACTGCAGAAGCGTCTTGTTGCCGGAAACGGAACTCGCGTCCTCAACATGCAGCTGTGCCGTACCGTTGGTCCGGCGCACGTGGAGGGGCGCGTCAGGAGAAGAGGTCCCGACACCAACGTCACCGTCCGAGGCAATGTCGATCGAGCTTTCCGGCGCGCCCGGGCGGATGCGGAAGGACAGTTTGGAACCATTGGTGACATCGCGAATGAAGAAGTTGGCTTCGTTGCCCGCCACGTCCCATGTCTGCGGTGTGAAGCCATCCGAGCCGTCTTGCTCGAGCCGCATCGTAGGCGTGTTGCCTTCCACGATGTGCAGATCGACAACGGGGTTGGCCGTCTTGATGCCCACATCGCCATCGGCTTCCACATAGAGCGCGTTCACTGGCGCGCCCGCTTCAATACGGAAGGGGATCCGCCCGGCGGTTGCGTCTTCCACGGCGAAGTAGTTCGCGCCACCGTTGGAGGAATCGTTGATCGTGATCCGCCAATCATTGCTCGGAAAGCTTGCCGAGGACGATGTGTCCAGGAAATGAAGGCGCAGGTTGTTTTCCTTCAGACGCAGCGTGTCAAACCCGAAGCTCTCCGACGACGAGCAGTCGATACCGACACAGGCGCTGCCCTGCACGATCAGATCCGTTGCAAACACCTGCGCGCCCATGCTGGCGCCCGCCGAGAGCACGAGGGCACTGGTGGACAGGGCAAGGCCCTTGAGTTTCGTCATACTGACTGTTTTCATTTCGCGTCTCCCTCGACCCTAAAATCCCTGATCACTCTTCCACGGCGCCGTCGGCGCCAAGGGGCACGATGGCCCCGCGTTCCACGGCAAACGCGCCGCTCATGCTGAACGACACCGCCGTTGTGGCTTGTTGGGCATCGCCCCGGCCGTTGTTCTCTGACGGGTCGAGCAGCGCCGTGCGCTCCCCGGTGGCCGCCGTCAATTCATAGGTGTAAACGCCGTCGGCCACAGTGCTGCCCTGAAGCTGGTACACCGGGGTGCCGCTTTCGGCGTAGATGCTCACAACCCGCCCCGAGGGCTCCGCCACTTTCAGCGTGGCATTGCTGAGTCCGACCCAATTTTCGAACCAGATCGCGTTGGAGTTGAGTTGTTCTGTAGGCTCATTGGCCGAGGCCGCTCCGAGTGAAATACCCAGCAGTGCCGCGCTCACAACCGTGATCGCCTTCAAGCGTGCCATGCAATGATCTCCCAAAACCCTGTCAGAGCCACCTGCTCTGAAAATTCGCAAATGAATACCCCGACGACTCCGTCGTCACAGCCTTCCCTATCCGGGACAGTGTCCCAGATACCCCAAAAAAAATCAACTATTTGGTAACACTTCTGCTCAGACAGCCCTTCGTGCAGCGGGAAAGCTTACCTGACGTCACGCAATCACTGCGACGCAGCAAGCTTTTGAGCCTCAAGAATCTGAACCGCTGACATTCCGCTTGCAAGACTGTCCCGGAGGTCTGCCGCGGCTGGAAGCCCGGCGAGCGAGGCGCGCGAAAAAAGGGCATACGCCTGCGAAAAATCCTCGATCACACCGTCGCCCCGCTGATAAAGCAAGCCAAGGTTGATCATCGCGGGCGCATAGCCTGCGTCGGCCGCACGCTGCAAATGATCTGCCGCGGCAAGATAGTTCGCGGGATCCGCCGCCATCGCCGTAAGTGCGAGGCGGTAGTGCGCCACCGGATCGCCCAGCCGCGCACGGCCCTGCGCAAAACTCATCTCCGACGGCCCGAGGATGGCACCGGTCAGCCAAGGATCGAATGTCTCGCCGCCGAGGGCCGCAACATGATCGCCGCGCGCGGTGTCCGCCGCCATGCGGTACCAGCGCTTGGCCTCCTCGTCGCTCTGGGGCACGCCGAAACCGTTGTCGTAAAGCGTGCCGAGGTTCGTCATCGCGCTGCGCTCGCCCTGCTCCGCCGCCAATTCAAACCACAGTGCCGCGGCTTCGTAATCCTGCTCCACGCCCTCGCCCCGCACGAACATCAGCCCAAGATTGTTCTGCGCGCGCGCGTTCCCGGCCCGCGCCGCCTTCAGGAAAAGCGTTCTGGCGGCGTCCAAATCTTTCTGCACGAGCTTACCCTCGTATAGAAGCGTGCCGAGGCTCGCTTCAGCTTCGGTCGAGCCACGCTGCGCCGCTTCCATGTAATTGCGACGTGCCGCTTCCCCATCCTGTGGAGTAAGGACACCACTTTCGTAGAGAAGGCCCAATTCGAGATGAGCCTCCACGGCCCCTTGTGCGGCGGCGGCTTCAAATAGTGCAACAGCCCTATCGCCATCAGCCGGGCCTGTCAGCCCCGATCGGGCGTAACGCCCCAGCATCAACGTGGCCCGCGCCACCCCCTGTGCCGAAGCTTCCGCATACCACTGTTCTGCCTTCAGATAATCGGCAAATGTGCCAAGCCCCGCATTGTAGGCTTCGGCCAAGGCCAATTGCGCGCTGGCGTCACCGGTGCGCGCAGCGGCCTCCAACGCTTGGACATTGGCCGCATCCTGTGCCGTGCCTGACGTCTGCGCCAGCCCCGCCCCCGGCCAAACCGCGAAGGCAATCTGCACCGACGCCCAGGCCGCAAATACGGCAGTCCGCGCCGAAATCACTGCCGCGCTCCCGAGAGCAGCGCCCGCGCCATGGCCTGTGCTTCGGCGATTTGCTCCGGTGTCATCAGATCGGCGAGCGCGCCACGGGCCTCCCGCGCGCCGGGGTAGCCGCCGGCGGCGGCAAGGTTTGTCCAGCCATGCGCCTTGACGAAATCCTGCGCCACGTGATCGCCACGCGCGAAGAGCTGGCCCAGCCGGAACTGCGCCTGTGGCTCACCGGCCTGAGCTGCCGATTCCAGAAACCCCACTGCCATGGCGAGGTCCGCGGCCTCGGGCGCGTCCCGCGCTTCCACGATCTCCAGCATCCAGAGCTGCGCCGCCGGATCCCCGGCCTGCGCCGCCTCCAGCACCATCGCGGCGGCATCGGAATCCGGCCATTGCAGGGCGGCAAGGCGCAGCCATGCCCCGTGATCGCTATGTGACGCCAGCTCCTGTGGCAGATCCCCCTGCGCCGAAAGGCGCCCAAGGTGGGCAAGCGCAGCGGGCGACTCCTTCTCCGCCGCCTCAAGATAAAGCGCAACAGCCCGCGCCATGTCCTGCGGCACACCGCGCCCCGCCTCGAAGAAACTGGCCATCACCAGCGCCGCCGGCAGGTAACCGGCATCGGCGGCCTGACCATAGAGCCGGGCCGCGGCCACATCGTCCTGCGTGACCCCGGTGCCCGTCGCATAGGCCCAGCCGAGGTTGTTCTGCCCGATCGGATCACCCATCCCGGCCGAGGCCTGCAGCATGGCGAGCCCAGCATCCGGTGCAATGTCCGGGCTGCGGCCCTGCAATGTCTGCATGCCAACAATCGCAAGCGCTTGCGGATGCCCGCCTTGGGCGGCGCTTTTCAGAAGCCTGTCTGCCAGCGCCTCATCCGGGGCAAGCCCGGACGCCGGATCGCCGAGCCTGCGGGCCAGATCGAATTGCGCCCAGGCGTTGCCCTGCCCGGCGGCTGCCTGCAACAGCGCCAGCGCCTTGGCGCTGTCCTGCACGCCGCCGTCGATCCCCTTGTCGTAGAACTGGCTCAACGCATATTGCGCGCGGGCGTTTCCGGCCTCCGCAGAGGCCTCGAACAGGCGGCGGGCCTCGGCCAGATCCGCCTCCATGCCGATGCCCCGCATGGCGGCATTGGCGAGCGCATATTGCGCCGTCGCATCGCCCGCGGCGGCGGCCTCGCCCAGCAGGGCCACGGCGCGCGCAGCCTCGGATTCATCGCCAGAGAGCAGGATGCGGCCCAGCAGCGTTCGGGCGTCGGCGTAGTCGGCCTCGAGCGCCTTGCCAAGCCAGGCCTTCGCGGCCTCCAGATCCTGCGCGCCTCCGCGCCCTTCTGCCAGCATGTGGCCCAGCCGATACCAGACAACGGGCGAAGCGCTGTCATCGGCGAGGGCGATCAGCGCCGCGCGGGCTGTCTCATAGTCTCCGGCCAGATAGGCCTTCTCGATGGCTTCCATATCCGCCGGAAGCGCCCCGCCGGAATCGTCCGCGCCATAGGCAGAGGGCACGGCCACGCCGAGCATGGCCACGAGCGCCAGCGCCAAGGCGGCAGGGCGGCGCTGGATACCGTTGGAAACAAAGCGCAGGGGCTGGGGCAGCGAAGGCCGCATCGAAAATCCCTTTCTGGTCATATGTTCCCGCACCCTAGGGGCTTCCGCCCGCCACCTCAACGGCGAGGGTGGCTTCACAGGCAAAGAACACCTGCCATGGCCAGAAGAAGCGTCGTGCCGAAGGGTACGGCGGTTGTACCCGACAGCGCGCCGTCCGCCTTCGCCTGAATGAGGCCAAACCCCAACGCCAGCAGCGCGGCGATCAGCACCATGGGCGCGAGGCCAAACGGCCCCACGAGCGCGCCCAGCGGTGCCATGAGCTTCACGTCGCCAAGCCCCATCCCCTCGCGCCCGCGCAGCTGCGCATAGGCAAAGCGGATGGCCCAGAACACCCCGCTGCCCAGCGCCGCACCGGCCAGCGCCTCCGGCAGGCCCATGCCCCACGGCAGGGCTGCGCGCAGAAGAGCCAGTGCCAGAAGCCCGGCCACAAGCGGATCGGGCAATCGCATCCAAAGCGCGTCCGAGAAGGCCAGCGCCTGCGCCACCCAGAGGATCAGACAGAGCAGCACAAGATCCGCGACACCGCCCTGCGCCGCCACGGCGGCAAGGCCAACACAGACGAGTGCCAGCGCTTCAGAGGCCGTGAGCCAGGCCGGGATCCGGCCGCCACAGGCGCGGCAACGCCCCTTAAGCCGCAGCCACGACAGCACCGGCACAAGATCGCGCCAGCCAAACGCCGCGCCGCAGGACCGGCAGCGAGACCGGCCCCTGATCACGCCTTCACCACGGGGCAGCCTGTCGGCCAGAACAGCCAGAAAAGAGCCCACGAAGGGCGCGATCAGCAGCAGGTAAACAAGCAGGCCCGTGGGCGTAGGGAAGGGGGTCTGGATCTGTCCGGCTCCGGTTTTCTCGCCCAAATCAATTGGCAGCGCGGTGAAAGAATGGCATTCGTGGTGCAACCCGGCGCGCATCCTGTGCGCCACCTGCCCCTTAGTGCCATGCCCAAAGCGAGGTGACAATTTGACGATCGCATCCGCGCACCCCGCCCGCAAGAGCCGCAACCAAAGCCAAAGCCAAGGCCTGCGCCGCCGCGACGCCGGGTTCTCCCTGCTCGAACTGATGGTCGTTGTCGTGATCCTCTCCATCCTTGCGCTTGTCATCGTGCCCCGCGTGATCGACCGCCCCGATCAGGCCCGCCTTGCCCGCGTGCAGGCCGACATCGCGGTTCTGGAAAGCGCGATCGGCCTCTACCGGCTGGACAACTTCCGCTACCCGACCACCGAGCAGGGCCTGCAGGCGCTCGTGGCCCCGCCCAGCCTTGAACCGCTCGCGGCGAACTGGGCCACCAATGGCTATATCGACAGGCTCCCCAAGGATCCCTGGGGCGCGGACTACCAGTATCTTCAGCCCGGCGTGCACGGGGAATTCGACATCTTCAGCTACGGTGCCGACGGGGTCTCCGGCGGCAGCGGGATGGATGCCGACATCGGCTCATGGTCCGCGCAGTAACCCCTCTCAAGGCTCCGGAAGGCCGCACAGGCGGCTTTACCCTGCTCGAACTGCTTGTCGTCGTCGCGGTGATGGCGCTGCTCTCCGTCGGGGCGACGCTCGCGCTCGGGGCGCGCGGCGCAGCCTTCCCGCGCGACGTGGCGCGGCTTGAAGCACAGGTGCGGCAGGCCACACAGCAGGCGGTGCTCTGGCAAACCCCCTACCGTCTCCGGGTGCAGGCCGAGGGGCTCTCGTTGGAGCGAGGGGGCGCGGCCAGCGCGCAGGGCGTGAACACGCCGGTTGCGCGCTGGGAAAGCGGACGCCTGCGTCTCCTGCCCAACGGTGCCCCGCTCCGGACTGAGGCGCTGTTCCTGCCATCCGGCGCAAGTGAGGCGCTGCTGTTCTCTCTGGCTACAGCCAATGGCGCGCGCGCGGATTGCAGCGGCGATGGCTGGGGAGGCTTTGCATGCCAGCTCCGCTGACACCCCGCCCCCCGGCACAGCACCGCGCCCCGAAGGACGCGGGACTGACGCTCGTGGAACTCATCGTTGCGGTTCTCGTGCTCTCCATCGCGCTGGTCGGGATCCTGCGGCTACAATCCGGCAGCCGTGCCACGCTGGGCGGGGAGGCGGGCCGCACGCTGGCGCTGATCGTAGCCCAGAACCGGGCCGCCGAACGGCTCCTGCCCCCGGCCCTGCAGCCCGCATCCGGCGCGCCTGCAACCATGGCGTCGCAGGATTGGACCATCGAGGAGGCGTGGGAACCCACCGCAGGCGGGCTTAGCGAACTGCGCCTGACCGTCAGCTCCACGCAGAACCCCTCGGCCCGCGCCGCGCTCGTGGCCTATATCGCGGGCCCGACACCATGACGCCGCCGCCCCGCCAGAAAAACGACGGCACGGACCGTGGCCTCACCCTGATCGAGCTGGTGGTGGCGATGGCCGTGTTCGCGCTGGTGGCCACCATGAGCCTGCAGGCGATCACGGGCAGCCTGCGCCAGCGCGACGGGTTGTCGGAGGTCGCGCTGGCGGCGTCGGATCTCGCCGTTGCCGCGACGCTGATCCGAAGCGATCTGGCGCATATGGGGCCCGCGTTGTTCCATGATCCAGACCAAAACGACGGCCCACGCTCCGCCTTCGTCGCACCGGCTGGGGCAGAAACACTTGGCCTCTCCACGCTGCGCACACGGCTGCCCGAGGCCGCGCCCGCCGGGCAGCCGATGCGGGTGGACTGGCGGCGCGAATCTAAAACCGGGCAGCTGCAACGCCGGGTCTGGCCAAGCACGCAGCCCGGCACCTCTGAGGCGGCCGGGCCCTGGGTGACGCTGTTGCAGGGGGTTCAGGCCTTCGAGATCTCGGTGCTGGACGCCGGGGGGCAATGGCAATCCGGCGATGGCCAGCCTCCGGGGGCCACCGGCTTCACCGACGCGCTGCCCCGCGCGGTGCAGGCTTCTGTCACGCTTGAGGCCACGGGCCGCGTCGATATCCTCGTGGTGCGCCCATGAGGCGGCGCGCGGATGGCTCCGGCGGCTTCGTGCTGCTGAACGCGCTGGTCGTGGTGCTTGCGCTCTCGCTCGTCGCCAGCTTCCTGCTGCGCCTCTCCGGCGAAAGCCTCGCCCGGCAGACCGGCGGCCAGACCGCCGCGCAGGCCACGCTCTATCTGGAGGCCGCCGAAACCCTGCTGATCACCCGGCTGAACGCCAGCCGTCCGGCCTCCGGCCCACCCCAACCCGGCGAGGACGCAACGGAGGCGGCCATCGCGCCGTTCCGCGCAGCCCTCGTGTTCGATGTGCCCATCGACCGGGGCCACGTGGCGGCGCGGCTGCAGGATCGGGGCGGGGCGTTCAATGTGAACTGGCTTGCCAATCCCGACGATCTGGCCGCGGGGGCGGCTTTCCAGCGGCTTATGGCGCGGATCGGCTTGTCCCAATCCCTCGCAACCGCGATCCGCGCCCATCTGGGCGACGCCCCGGACGCCGCGCGCTATCGCGGCTTCGCCCCCGCCTACCGGCCCCGGGGCGGGCCTGTCGCGCGGCTGGAAGATCTACTGGCCGTGCCCGGTTTCGGCCCCCGGCAGTTGGAAAGGCTCGCCACGGTCGCCATCGCCGCACCCGGCCGCCTGCCCGTGAACGTCAATGCGGCCCCGCCGCAGGTGCTGGCCGCCCTGTTTCCGGCGGCCGAGGTGGCAGGCGTCGAAGCGCTCGCGCTTGAACTCCGGGCCAAACCGGCCAAAACTCTGGAAGAATTCGAGGCGCGCTTGGTCGCCAAACTGGGAGAGGAGGCCCTTGAGGGCGCCGTGATGCAGCAGTTGTCCCTGCAATCCTATTGGTACGAGGCTCAGATCGAGGCCCGGCTGGACGGGCTCACCCTGCGCCGCTTTGCGGGCCTTGAGCGCAGGCTGACCGACGGCGGCGCGCAGGTCAGCTTCCGCGCCGAGCCGGGGATCGCCGCCAGCCCCCTGATCTCGCCCAGCGCCTCTGCGTCCGAAACGCCGCTCGGGGCGGAAAGCTTCCGCCCGGAGGCGCGCCGGTGAGCCGCAGGGATCTTTCGCAACTGCCCCGGTTTTACTGCGGCTCTGGCGCGCCCCTGCCGGACACGGCTTTCGTGGCCCTTGTCCCCGGCGAGGCCGCGCCGCTGCTTCCGGTGTCCCTGCCTGACGGGCTGAAGGGCGCGGCACGGCGCAAGGTGGCCGCCCTGCGGCTGCGGGACGGGGCCGGGCTGGCGGCTTCGGCGGCCGAGGTTCACCCGTTTCTCACGGACGCAAAGGCCAGCAGCACCTGGGATCGGGCCGTCGTGGCGGCCAGCGAGGCCCTTGCCGGGTGGCGGGCGGAGGTCACCGGACGCCCCCGTGCGCGGGCGCTCGCCTTGCTGCCGGACTACCTGGATCTCCCCGCAGCGAAAGACATTGCAACCCTGCAGATGCGCGACGACCGCGTGCTCGTCCGCCTCGGCCTCTCCGACGGGTTTTCGGCCGAACCGCCCCTCTGCGAAGCGATACTGCGCCGCGCCCTCGCGGCCACCTCCATGCGAGGCGCTGTCTGGATCGGGCCACCTTCGCCCGGGATCGACGCGGTTCTGGCGGCGGCGGATGTGCCCGTCTGCACCGAGGCGCAGGGCCTGAAAGCGCTGGGGCTGGCGGTGCCTCAGGCGCAGCCCGTCATGCTCGATCTGCTGCAGGATCCGGGCGCGGAGGCGCAGCGCCTGCAACAGGCCCTGCGCCCGTGGCGCCTGCCTGCCGCGCTGGCGTGCCTTGCCGCACTCACCTTCGGCGGCCATCAGGCGTGGCTTGGCCAGCAGGCCGCACAGGAGGCCCGCGCCCTGCGTGGCGAGACCGAAGCCATGCTGCGCAGCGCGATCCTGCCGACGGGGCCCATCCTTGATGTCCGCACACAGGTGTCGCGAGCGCTGGCAGCGGCGCAGCGCCCTGCTGCTACGGACTCGGGCCCCGATCCGCTGCGAATGTTCGCAGCCACGGCAGACGCCTTGCGCGCCGCGCCTGATGGCACTGAGGTTCAGGCGGTCGCCTTTGTGGCCGGGGCGGAACTGGCCGTGGATCTGACGCTGGCCAGCTTTGCCGCCGCCGACGCGCTGCTCGCGCAGTTACGGGCGCGCGGCTTTACCGCCTCCCTCGCCGATGCCTCCGCGCTGGACGGCGAAGGCGTGGCCGCGCGGCTGATGATCACCGGCTGGGAGCCTGACCAATGACGGATCTCTACACCGCCCTCG
Source organism: Pseudoruegeria sp. SHC-113 (assembly GCF_025376885.1). Classification (NCBI taxonomy): domain Bacteria; kingdom Pseudomonadati; phylum Pseudomonadota; class Alphaproteobacteria; order Rhodobacterales; family Roseobacteraceae; genus Pseudoruegeria; species Pseudoruegeria sp. SHC-113. The sequence continues at coordinate 38,412 of NZ_JAHUBR010000003.1, read as the reverse complement.
CCCAGCGCAGCCCAAGGGAGCGGCGCTTGCTCGCGCTTCTGGTGGTGGTCGGGATCGCGGGCCTCGCCTTCGCGATACTGGCCCCGCTGCGCGAGGCGCGGCTGTCCGCCGAGGCCCGCGTGCTGGAAGAACGCGCGCTGCAGGGCTGGGTGCAGGCCCGCACGGCGGAGTTCAGCGCCCTTGCCGCCGCCAGCCCGGCACTACCGGAAGCCCCCACCGCGCCGATCGGCACCAGCGGCATCGAGGAAAGCCTGATCGCCGCCCGCCTGCGCAACAAGGTCAGCCGCCTCTCCGCCGAGGGCGACGGCCGCGTGAGCCTGGCCTTTGACACGGTGGAATTCACCCGGCTGATGACATGGCTCAGCGGGGTGTCGGCGCGCTGGGGCTACCAGATCGAGGCCTTCAGCCTCGCCCGCACCGCGCCCGAGGGCAGCGTGCAGGCCGAGCTGTCGCTGGCCCCGCGCACCCCTTAATGGCTCAGGAAAAGCCGGCCAGCAGCGCGTCGATGGAGCGTTTGCGGGTGGCCAGCGCGCCCAGCGGATCCAGTTCGGCGGGATCGGCAATGGCAACGCCCAGCGCCTGCGAAGCCGAGCGCAGGTAGCTGACGGCGCGCGGATCGCGCGGGTCGGCATCCATCAGCGAGAGTGCGGTTTCATGTTCCGCCGTGCCCTGCACCGCTAGGGCTGCAGCACGGGCGGTGTCGGATTGGGTTGCCGCCAGTTGCCGGGCCACGCCGGCCGCCGCCTCGAACTGCTCGTCGCGCAGCAGGGCATGGGCATATTCCAGCTCCATCCGGGGCGCGAGCGGCCCGGCCACGGGGATCAGCGCCTTGTATTGCTTGGCCGCCTTGGCGAAATTCTCGTTCTCCAGCGCGGCACGGGCGGTGTTGTAATCGTCCCGGAAATGCGACGCGCGGCTGACGCTCGGGCCTTCCGAACAGGCGGCGAGGATTGCGCCGGAAAGCGTTAGGGCGGCCACCATCGGGCCAATGCGGATCTGCATGGGTCTGCTCACTGTCTGCCTCACTCTCGTCGTTCTGGCCTGTTGTCCGATCCGGCTTGCCGTACCGGGATCAGCGGCCGCCCATTCGGGCTTTTTGTGGCAACCACGCTACCATCGCGCGGCGATTCAGGCCACAATGCAGCCGCCGATCGGCACAAACAACGGAAACAACTGAGGTTTTCATGGCACGGTTGCCCCTTCTTGCCGGCATCGCCGCCGCCGCCGCTTTGGGTGGAGCGCTGTATCTTGCCTGGCAGGATCTGCGCCCCGTTCCCCGCGAAGCGGCCTCACCCGCGCAGGCGGCAGCACCCGCGCCCGCACCGGAGCCAGCCGCGCAGCCGCAACCCGCCGCGACCGTCTGGCCGCCGCTCTTCGGCGAACCCCAGCCCCCAAGCGCGCAAGCCTCCACGCCGACGCCGCCCGCGCCTCCAGCCGCTGCTGCGCCGCCGGTTTCGGGCCTCGGCTACAGCCTCGTAGGCCTTTTCGAAAGCGAAGCCGGCAAATGGGCGATCCTGTCCCACCCCACGGGAAGCGCACTGCTGCGCGAGGGCGACACGCTCGCCCCCGGCCTCGTGGTGGCAAAGATCACGGAGGAAGGGATCTGGTTCGGCGAGGCCGACACCCAGCAATTCCTAGCCTTCCCGGACCCGTAAAGCCTCGTTTCCCAACACCGCCCGCCAAGCCGATTCGTGAAACAGGTGTGCTCGGCGATTATTTCGGCTACACTGGCTGCGAAGCCCTTGCGTGGCTGGCGCGAAATCTCTTTGAGATCGCGTCACGGCATGACATTCAGGGCCCAAGAACGAGACGGTAAAACAAGACGATAGACGGATCCCGGCAAACGGGGCCATGAGGCAGGAGACACGCCAGCGGGCCACACCCCGCAACGGCGTTACAAGAACACGGTCTGAAAAGGCTGCGGGCGGAACAGGCACAATGACTCACACCCTTCAACTGCGGGCACTCTTGCTAGGCCTGCTTCTGGCATTCTCCACAATGCTTCCCGCGCGGGCGCAGGTCTCGCTTGATCTGCGGGATGCGGACATCAAGAGCTTCGTGCAGATCGTCGCCGAGGCCACGGGCCGCCGCTTCATCCTCGATCCGGACGTGCGTGGCACCGTTACCGTGATCGCCCCGGGCCGGATGACGGAGGAAGCCGTTTACGAGATTTTCCTGAACGTTCTGGAATTGAACCGGCTGACCATCGTGGAAGGCAACGAAGCGGATCGCATCGTGCAGCTTGGCACCGCCCGTGGCCTTGCGCCGGGCACGCGCGCCGACCTGCTGGACGGTGCGTATGAAACGCGGGTGATTTCGGTACGCAACGCGCCTTTGAGCGAGATCACGGAAGTGGTGCGCCCGCTGCTGCCGCAGGAGGCCGTGCTCTCCACCGTGCCCTCCGCCGGGCTCATCATCCTTTCGGACCGAGCCGAGAACTTCCGCCGGATCGACCGCCTGATCCAGCAATTGGACCAGAGCCGCGAACAGCCGATCGAGATGATCAGCCTGCGCAATGCCAATGCCACCGAAATGCTGCAGGTGATCGACTCGCTCGAAATCACACCGCCCGGCGCGAAAGTCTCCGCCGATCGCCGGGGCAATGCCCTGCTCGTCTCAGGCTCCAGCAACTTCCGCCAGCGTGTACGCTCCATCGTAACGAACCTCGATCAGCCCCAGCGCAGCGTGGCCACCCGCGTGGTGCAGCTGAACTATGCCGACGCCAACAGCCTTGGTGACATCATTCTGCGCAGCTTCGGCAGCACACAGGAGAACGGCGCGGTGAACATCGTCGCCGAGCCGCGCTCCAACGCGCTGATCGTCACCGCTCCGAATGATCGCATCAACGAGATCGTGGCCTCGATCCACAACCTCGACCGCCGCCCGCATCAGGTGCTGGTGGAAGCGGTGATCTTCGAGATGAGCGTGCAGGGCTTTTCGGATCTTTCGGTGCAATTCGGCGCAGTTGTGAACGACGCGCTGGCCGGCGGCGTGCAATTCGCCCTGCAAGGGCGGCCGACGCTGACCAGCGTCGTCTCGGCTGTGATCAACGATCAGGTCGTCGATCCCGGCAGCGGCGGCACGCTGGTGGGGCGGGCCACCAGCGGAGAGGCCGAGATCGTTGGCTTCCTGCAGGCCGTGGCCACGCAAACCAGCACCCGGCTTCTTTCCACGCCCTCGATCCTGACGCTCAACAACCAGGAAGCCGAAATCGTGGTGGCCCAGAATGTGCCTTTCATCACCGGCTCTTTCTCAACCACCGGGGATTCCGTAGAGAACCCTTTCCAAACCATTGAACGACAGGATGTGGGCCTGACGCTGAAAGTCACCCCCACCATCAACGCCGATTCCACGGTGCGGATGGCGGTGAGTCAGGAGGTTTCAAACCTCACCAACACAACCTCCGCAGCTGGGGGAGAGATCACCGCAAAGCGTACGCTCTCAACCAATGTCCTCGTGCGCGACGGCAACGTGATCATGCTGGGCGGCTTGCTCGAGGATGGCTCTGGTGCGAACTCTCAGAAAGTGCCGGGGCTGGGGGATACGCCTCTGATCGGCGGGCTGTTCCGGGGCAAGAACGTGCGACAGGATCAGCGCGTGCTTCTGGTGCTGCTGCGCCCCCGCGTTGTTGCAAATGACAAGCAGGCCGAACAGCTGACTCGTGAAGTGACCCGCGAAAGCCGCCGCGCAAGCCTTGCCTTGCAACCCCTTGATACCGGACAATACCCCCGCACCCCGGATCAGAGCCTCCCCTTCGATGGCGCCGATCTGAACCAACCTTTCGACGCGGGCTTCGTGGATGACATCGCAAAACGCCGAAAATACCCCCCGCTCCCGTCCCGACTCCAGTTTAACGGGCAATAGCGGCACACGGCTGCCCTTCGCCTTCGCGCGCGACAACCGGGTGCTGCTCGACGGCGCCCGGCTTCTGGCCGCACCCGAGGCCACGCTGCTGGGCTTGCGCGAGGCCCGGCGACGGCTGGATCCCGGCTACCACTTCGAGGAAATCGGCTCCGAGGCCTTCGATGTGGCGCTCGCTGCGCTCTATCAGTCGGGCGATGCCGCGGAGGGCACCGAGGATCTGCTGTTTGACCTTGAAGAGGATGGCAGCGTCGCCGGGCCACGCGACCTGCTGGAAGAGGCCGAGGATGCCCCGGTGGTGCGGCTCGTCAACCAACTGCTGCGGCAGGCGGTGACGGCGGGGGCGTCGGATCTGCACATCGAACCCCATGAAAAGGGGCTGCGCGCGCGGATGCGGATCGACGGGTTCCTGCAAGCGGTGCTGGACCGGCCCGATGTGCCCGTGCGGCGGGTCGTCTCCCGGCTCAAGGTGATGGCCGATCTCGACATCGCCGAAACACGGCTGCCGCAGGACGGGCGCATCGCGCTGCGGCTGGGCGGACGCGCAATCGACGCGCGGGTGTCCTCGCTGCCGGGCAACTACGGCGAGCGGATTGTGCTGCGGATCCTTGATCGCTCCGCTGGGTTGCTGCCGCTGGCCGATCTAGGCCTGACCGAAAGCCAGATCGCCCGGCTGGAGCGGCTGGCCGACAAGCCCAACGGCATCATCCTTGCCACCGGCCCTACGGGTTCGGGCAAGACGACGACGCTGTATTCCCTGCTCAAGCTCGCCAACAGTGCCGAACGCAACGTGGTGACGGTGGAGGATCCGATCGAATATGATCTGCCGGGCATCTCCCAGAGCCAGATCAACGCCGAGATCGGCATGAGCTTTGCCGCCGGGCTGCGCGCCACGCTGCGGCAGGATCCCGATGTGATCCTCGTGGGTGAGATCCGCGACGGGGAAACCGCCTCCGTCGCCGCGCAGGCCGCGCTGACGGGGCACCTCGTGTTTTCCTCCCTGCACGCCAATGGCTCCGTGGGCGCAGTGGTGCGGCTGCGCGATCTGGGGGTGGATGACTTCCTCATCGCGGCCACGCTGCGCGGCGTGATTGCCCAGCGCCTGCTGCGGCGGCTCTGCCCCGAGTGCCGCGTGCCGCATCCCGTGAGCGCCGCCGAAGAACGGCTCTTTGCCGAAGGCGGCGTTACCGCCCCGGCGCAGGTCTATCACGCGGAAGGCTGCGCGGCCTGCGGCGGCAGTGGCTATGCCGGGCGGATCGGGATCTTCGAGATTGCCGAGGTGGATGAGCCCCTGCGCCAGATGATCGAAAGCGGCGCGGGCGAAACCGCCCTGCGCGCGCGCGCCATCGCGGCGCAAGACAGCCTTCTGGGCCAAGGCCTGCGCTGGGTGGCCGACGGGCGCACCACCATGGCCGAAACCCTGCGCGTCGTGGGCGACGTGTTGTGAGAAGCTTCGCCTATACCGCCTATTCCGCCACCGGGCGGCGCAAGCGCGGGCTGATCGTGGCCGAAAGCGAAAGCGATGCGCGGCGGCAACTGGAGGCGCGCGGGCTGTTTGCCTCCGATCTCTCGGGCCGGTCGGAGCGCCGCAAGGGGCTCGGTGGCCGCGGGCTGCGCGGCCGCCTGAATGCCGACATGCAGGCCGTGTTTACCCGGCAGATGGCGGTGCTTCTGGCCTCTGACATCCCGGTGGAAACCGCGCTGGACATCGTGCGCGAAGGCGATGGCGGCGGCAGCGGGCCGATGGCGCAATTCGCCATGCGCGCCAAGGCACGGCTGCTGGACGGCGCGCCGCTGTCCCTTGCCGTGGAACAGGCGGGCGGCGGATTTGCCCCCTATTACGCTGCCGCGCTGCGGGCGGGCGAACGTTCGGGCGATCTGGACGTGGTGTTCGGTGAATTGGCCGACCACATGGAAAGCGCCGGGGCGGATCGGGCGAAACTCGCCACCGCGCTGATCTACCCGGGTTTCGTGGCCGCCGTGTCTCTCGTCGTATGTGCCGTACTGATGGTCAATGTCGCGCCCGAGATCGTGGCCATGTTCGAGGTCACCGGCGCGCCGCTGCCCCGTCTGACGCAGATCGTGCTTGGGGTAAGCGACTGGATCCGGGCGCACTTCCTTTGGCTGCTGGGCGGGGCGGTGCTCGGCGCGGTGCTTTTTCTGCTGGCCCTGCGCCAACCGGCGTTCCGCGCCCGCTGGCATGGGCTTCTGCTGCGGCTTCCGGTTGTCGGACGGCTGATGCGGCTTTCCGCGGCGGCGCAATACCTGCGCACGCTGGCGCTGGTGATCTCCTCCCGGCAGACGGTGCTGGACGCCACGAAAAGCGCCGGAGATGTATTGACCGTCGCCCGTTTTCGCGACGAGGCCGAGGCGGTGAGCGCCGATGTGCGCAGCGGAGCGAGCCTTTCGGCTGCGCTGCAGCAGCTCTCCGTGATCCCCGCCGTGGGCCGTCAGCTGATCAGCGCCGGGGAGCGCTCGGCCCGGCTGGGGCGGATGACGGAACGTGCGGCGGTGATGATCGAAAGCCAGCTCGCCAATGACCGCAAACGCGTGGCCGCGCTGCTGGATCCGATCCTGATGATGCTGGTGGGGGCATTCGTGCTGGTGATCGTGTTAGCGATCCTGCTGCCCATCTTCGACCTTCAAGCCGCGATCGGCTGAGTGGGCATGCCGGAACTTTCATGCCTCCGGCGGGGATATTTTCAGAACAAAGTGAGGCTCAGTCCGCCCAGCGGCCCAGCGCGGCTTCGTCTTCGTCCTTGCTGTCGACCCATTCCGCACCGCCTGCCGTGACTTCCTTCTTCCAGAAGGGGGCGCGGGATTTGAGGTAGTCCATCAGGAACTCGGCCGCTGCGAAAGCGTCCACACGGTGGGGGGCGGCGGTGGCGACCATCATGATCATGTCGCCCGGTTCCAGCACCCCGTGGCGGTGGATGACGAGAACGTCCTTGAGGGACCAGCGGGTGACGGCTTCCTCGGCGATTGCTGTGATCGCTTTTTCCGTCATGCCGGGGTAGTGCTCGATTTCCATCCGGTCCAGATCGCCGCGCGCCAGATCGCGCACAATGCCAGTGAAGGTGACGACGGCGCCGGCGTCCTTGCGCCCCGCGGCGAAGGCATTGGCCTCGGCCCCGAAATCGAAGGGCGCTTGCTGCACGGCGATCTTCATCGGTTCAGCCGCCTGTCATGGGCGGGAAGAAGGCCACTTCGCGCACGCCTTGAAGCGGCGAGTCGAACTCGGCCAGTTCCTGATCCAGCGCCACGCGCAGGGCGGAGGTGTCGGCGAAGGCCACCTCGTAGCGCTCCTCGCGCGTTTTCAGCTCCTCGACCAGTTCCGCCACCGTGGTGGCGTCGGTCTGGATCTGCTCTTTCGGGATGCCGATGCGCTCACGCACCCAGGCAAAATACATCACGTCGATCATGGCCGCTCTCCGTCTTGCAGGAAGGGTAGCGCCTTGGAGAAATAATCCCAGCCCGTGATCACCGTCAGCACAGCCGCCAGCCACAGGAGTGCAACACCCAGAAGGCCGGTGGCCTGCACCGCCAGCACCTTCCAGCCGATGCCGAGCGTATCGGGCGCGTCGCCATCGAGAATAGCCGTCACGGTGGCCTCATCCATGCCGAAGATCTGCATACCAAGGTAGTGTTCGAACAGCGCGCGGGCGAACAGCACGGAAATCGCCACCATCTGCACGGTGGTTTTCCATTTCGCGAGCTTGGTGACTTTCAGCAGTTTCGCATCCGCACCGAGGAACTCGCGCAGCCCGGAGACGAAGACCTCGCGAAAGACGATCAGCACGCAGGGCATGAGGATCAGCCAGTCGAGCCCCGAAAGCGCGGCCAGCACGACGATGGCGATCAGCACCATGGCCTTGTCGGCAATCGGATCCAGCATCGCGCCAAACCGGCTTTCCTGTTTCCAGGCACGGGCGAGATAGCCGTCAACCCAATCGGTGAGCGAGGCGCCGATGAACAGCAAAAGCGCGATCCACTCCGCATAGGGCGCGGCAAGGCCGAGGAAGACGAGGCCAAGCGCGGGCGCGGCGAGCAGGCGCAGGACGGTGAGGATATTGGGCAGGTTCCATGTCATGGGCAAAGCTTTACCGCGTCAGGACTTCTCATGGAAGAAGTCATAGATGGTTTCGGCCAGCGCATCCGAAACGCCCTCCACCGCCTTCAGATCCGAAAGCCCGGCGCGGCTCACTGCCTTGGCAGAGCCGAAATGCGCCAGCAGGGCGCGCTTACGGGTGGGGCCGACGCCGGGTACGTCATCCAGCGGCGTGGCGGAGACGGCCTTGGCCCGCTTGGCGCGGTGGGTGCCGATGGCAAACCGGTGGGCCTCATCGCGCATCCGCTGCACGAAATAGAGCACCGGATCATTGTGGCGCAGCGCGAAGGGGCGCGCGCCGGGGCGGTAGAATTCCTCCTTGCCGGCATCGCGGTCCACCCCCTTGGCCACGCCAACCATGGGCACATCCTCCACGCCCAACTCGGCCATGATCTCGGCCACGGCGGAGACCTGCCCGGCACCGCCGTCGATCAGCAGCAGATCGGGCCATGTGCCGGAGGTGCGGTCCGGATCTTCTTTCAGCAGGCGCTTGAAGCGGCGGGTCAGCACCTCTTTCATCATGCCGAAATCGTCGCCCGGCGTCAGGTCCGTGCCCTTGATGTTGAACTTGCGGTACTGGTTTTTCAGGAAGCCCTCGGGCCCAGCCACGATCATGCCGCCCACGGCGTTGGTGCCCTGGATGTGGGAGTTGTCGTAGACTTCGATGCGCTGCGGCGGGGCGTCCAGATCGAAAGCCTCCGCAAGGCCCCGGAGCAGCTTTCCTTGCGTGGCGGTCTCGCTCATCTTGCGCGCAAGGCTTTCGCGGGCGTTTCGCAACGCACCGGCCACCAGTTCGGCCTTCTCGCCACGCTGGGGCACCGCGATCTCCACCTTGCGGCCGGCCTTTTCGGAGAGGGCCTCGGCCAACAGCTCCCGGTCTTCGATGTCATCAGACAGCAAGATCTGCCGGGGCGGCGTCTTGCCGTCGTAGAACTGGCCAAGGAATGCCTGCAGCACCTCGGGGGCGTCTGCGCCCGCGCCGGTGGCCGGGTAGTAATCCTTGTTGCCCCAGTTCTGGTTGGCGCGGATGAAAAAGACTTGCACACAGGCCTGTCCGCTGTCCATGTGAAGCGCCACGATGTCAGCCTCGGCCACGCCGCGCGGGTTGATGCCCTGCGCCGATTGCACATGGGTCAGCGCGTGGATGCGATCGCGGATCGCGGCGGCGCGCTCGTATTCCATCGCCTCGGAGGCCGCCTGCATCTGGGCCGCGAGTTCCTCCTGCACGCGGGTGCTGCGCCCCTGCAGGAAGCGCTCGGCGTCCTTCACCAGCGCGCCGTATTGCTGTTCGGAGACAAGCCCCACGCAGGGCCCGGCACAGCGCTTGATCTGGTACAGCAGGCAGGGACGCGTGCGGCTTTCAAACGTCGCATCGGTGCAGTTGCGCAGCAGGAAGACCTTCTGCAACTGGTTCAGCGTCCGGTTCACCGCGCCCGCAGAGGCAAAGGGCCCGTAGTAATCGCCCTTTTCCGATTTCCGCCCCCGGTGCTTCTTGATCTGCGGGAAGCTGTGATGCTTGGAGACGAGGATGTTGGGGAAGCTCTTATCGTCGCGCAGCAGCACGTTGTACTTGGGCTTGAGCTGCTTGATGAGGTTCTGCTCCAGCAGCAGCGCCTCGGTTTCGGTGCGCGTTGTCAGGAACATCATCGAGGCGGTTTCGCGGATCATCCGCAGGATGCGCCCGGAGTGGCCATGGGGGTTGGCGTAGTTGCTCACCCGCTTGCGCAAGGCGCGCGCCTTGCCGACGTAGAGCACCCTACCTTGAGCATCGAGCATCCGGTAGACGCCGGGGGAGTTGTCGAGCGTTTTCAGGAGGCTCTGGATCAGCGCATGGCCGGTCAGCGCCTGCTCGCCTGTCGCCGCTTCATCCTCTGCGCCCATGTTTCACCTGCTGTCTGATTCTTGCCCGGGGCTGCAATTTAATCACGCCATGGGCAAGAGGGAAGCTTTCCACGGTTTCTGGGGATAACTCTGGTGACAACTATTTTGACGGGCGGAAAAACCCTGTATTTCCTGCCAATTCTTTGAGTTGCTGAAAAAATAGGCGCATATACAGGTATCTGATTTTAAACGATATTTTTCGTGATCTGCTGCAAATTATTGAAATCATTGAAGGATTTCTAACGGTTTTGTAACAGCCCTGTGAGCGGTGCAAAACTTGGCAGTCTACGGGCTCCGGCGCGTCGCAGGACCCTTTGGTCGGGCCTGTTGAAGAGGGCTTATTCCGGCCCCTGCACGTCCGGCGTTTGCCAGCCCAGATGCTGCCCGCCATCGGTGCACAGCAGCTGGCCGGTGACGGAAGGGGCGTCGAGGAAATAGCCCAGCGCGGCGGTGATATCGTCAGGGTTCGCGCCCCGCTTCAGGATCGTGGCGGCGCGCTGGTTGGCAAAATGCGCCTCGCTCTGGCGCGCGCCTTTCAGGGTGGGGCCGGGGCCAATGGCGTTCACCCTCACCGCCGGGGCCAGCGCCCGCGCGGCTGTCTGGGTGAAGGCCCAGAGGCCCATCTTTGCGATGGTGTAGGTCATGAACTCAGGGGTCAGCTTGCGCACGCGCTGATCGAGCATGTTGATCACCAGCGACGTGGCGATCGGCTCGCCATTTGCGTCCACGCCCGCAGCCGGGGCCTGTGCGGCCAGCGCCTGCGTCAGCACGAAAGGCGCGCGCAGGTTGCTCTGCATGTGGCGATCCCAGCTCTCACGCGTGGCCGTGTGCAGGTTGTCGTAATCAAACACGCTGGCGTTGTTCACGAGGCAGGTCACGGGGCCCTCAAAAGCGGCGGCCACGCGCGGATAGAGGCTTTGAATGCCCTCTTCCGCCACCAGATCCGCCTGAAACGCCTCGGCCTTGCGGCCCATCGCCCTTATCTGCGCCACGACCTCCTGCGCCTCGGCCTCAGAGCCCTGATAATGCACGGCCACGTCATAGCCGCGCTCCGCCAGATACAGCGCCATGGCGCGGCCAAGCCTGCGGGCCGCTCCCGTTACCAGTGCCGTCTGAGCCATCTGTCAGCCTCCCTTTGGCCAGCCTCTCAGAGCAGGAAGAACCGCCCCACATAGGCAAGGTAGAGCGCGGTGAGCAGAAGCCCCCAGCCGCGGGTGATATCAAGCTTCATGAAGACGAAAGGCGCAAGCAGGAGCGAGGCGCCCAGCATGACCCAAAGGTCGAAATGCAGCAGGCCAGGATCCACGGGCAGCGGCCCGACGAGGCCGGTGATGCCCATGATCGCAAGCAGGTTGAACATGTTGGAGCCGATCACGTTGCCCAAAGCCACATCGGCCTGACGGCGCAGCGCGGCCATGATCGTGGTGGCCAGTTCGGGCAGCGAGGTGCCCAGCGCCACCAGCGTGAGGCCGATCACCGTTTCCGGCACGCCGAAGGTGCGGGCGATGTTTTCGGCCCCTTCCACCAGAAGCTCCGCGCCGAGCGGCAGGCCGATCAGGCCGAGGATAATGTAGATCGCGATCTTGGTGCCCGACATCTCCGGGTCCGCGCCCTCGACCTCTTCCTCGCCTTCGCTCATCGCGCAGGCCGCGCCGTTCTCCCGGTGCCGCATCGCATCGCGGAAGGCATCACCCAGCACCACGGCAAGGCCCGCAAGCAGGATCAGCGCGTGCCACCATGTGATCGGCCCAAGGAAGCAGAGCACGATGAACAGCAGGCTGGCGGCGATCATGAAGAGGTAGGTCTTGCGGCTGTCGCATTCGCTGGTGTGCATCGGGGCGAGCAGCGCCGGCAGACCGAGGACAAGCAGGATATTGGCCGTGTTGGAGCCGATCACATTGCCTAGTGCCAGCCCCGGCACGCCTTCCATCACAGCGCCGACGGAGATCAGCAATTCCGGCGCGGAGGTTCCGAAGGCCACGATGGTGAGGCTGACGATCAGCGCGGGCACACCCAACCGCAGACTCAAATTCACCGCCCCACGCACTAGCGCATCTCCCCCCAGAAGGAGAATGACGAGGCCTACGGCCACATATAGCCAATCCATTCCTTAAGCCTTTCCGTGTCCGCAGCCGCAGGGGCCACGTCCCAGTTTGTACCGTCCGCAACCTGGGCATTTGCGAGCGGCGAGTTTCTTTTGCCCCGGAAACCGGAGCCGGCCGAACATGGCGAGTACGGCCATTCCGGCAAGGAAGAGAGTGACGATCTTGACCACGGCTCAGAGCCCGAAGCGGGCGAAATGGGCACGCTCCTCAAAGCCGTCAAGGGCATCGGTGGCAAGCTGCGCGCCGAAGCGGCGCAGGAAGGGGCGCTTGGGGCCGTAGGTGAGGAACTTCACCTTCTCGCCAAAGCGTTCCTTCATCTTGGGCACGAGGTGGCCGATCCCGTCGATCAGCCCCAGTTCCTGCGCCTTGCGGCCAAGCCAGACTTCGCCGGTAAACAGATCCTGCCCCTCAGGCAGCTTGCCGCCCCGGCGGGCGGTAATCTGGGATTTGAACGTCTCGTGCAGTTGTTCGAGCAACGTGTTGAGCCGCGCCACGTCCTCGGGATTTTCCGGGCGGAACGGGTCCAGCATGGATTTGCTCTCGCCGGCGGTGTGCACCCGGCGGTCGATCCCCTGCCGTTTCATCCAGACATCCAGCCCGAAGCCCGCCGAGATCACGCCGATGGAGCCGATGATCGAGCTTTCATCGGCCCAGATCTCATCGGCAGCGGAAGCGATCCAGTAACCGCCCGAGGCGGCTACGTCTTCCACGAAGGCGATGGCGGGGATCCCGTGTTCTTCCGAAAGCCTGCGGATGCGCGCGCCGATCAGGGAGCTTTGCACCGGCGAGCCGCCGGGGGAGTTCAGCACCAGCGCCACGGCCTTGGGCTTGCCCTTTTTGAAGGCGCGTTCCAGCACCGGGCCGACAGCCTCATCGTTCAGGGCGGCACCACGGCCATTGGCGGCGATCACGCCCGAAAGGCGCACCACCGCCACTTTCGGCGGGGATTTGAAAGACGGGATCCAGCTTTTCATGAAGCTGCATGTAGAGCCGCCCCCCGCCAACAACAAGGAGCGGCGTGAAATGCTGTTTACCTGTTGCGGCTCTGCCGAAGCGCCAGAAGGCGCAAGGAAACAAGGGCAAACGGGCGGCCTTAGGTACGCAAGCGCCCTTAATAGACCAGCGTGCCTTCGATTGCGCGCTTCCAGGCCTTGTATTTCCGCGCGCGGATCCCATCGGCCATTTCCGCAGTAAAGCGCTTCTCCCGCGCCCATGTGGCGGCGAAACCGGCCTGATCCGGGTAGACGCCAGCATTCTTCCCGGCAATCCACGCCACGCCCAGCGCGGTGGTTTCAAGGATCGTGGGGCGATCCACCGTGGCGTCGAGGATGTCGGCGAGGAATTGCATCGTCCAATCGCTCGCGGACATGCCACCATCCACCCGCAGCACCTGCCCGAGGCCCGCGTCGCCACTGTCAGCCCGCATGGCCTCCAGCAGATCGCGCGTCTGGTAGCCGACGCTCTCCAGCGTGGCGCGGGCAAATTCGGCGGGGCCGGTGTTGCGCGTCAGGCCGAAGATCGCGCCCCGGCTGTCGGCGTTCCAATAGGGCGCACCAAGGCCGGTGAAGGCGGGCACAAGGATCACCTCCTGGCTGTCGTCGGCATCCTCGGCCAGCGGCGCGGTATCGGCGGCGCTTTCGATTACCTTGAGCCCGTCGCGCAGCCATTGCACGGCCGCGCCCGCGATGAAAATGGAGCCTTCCAGCGCGTAAGTGGGCTTGCCGCCGAACTGGTAGGCGATGGTGCCCAGCATCCGGTGCGTGCTTTCCACCAGCGTGTCGCCGGTGTTCAGCAGGGCGAAGCAGCCCGTGCCATAGGTGGATTTCATCATCCCCGGCTCGAAACAGGCTTGGCCCACGGTGGCCGCCTGCTGATCGCCCGCCACGCCCAGAATGCGCACCGGCGCGCCGAGGATCTCGGTTTCGCCGAAATCGCCATCGGTGTCGCGCACCTCGGGCAGCATCGCCATGGGCACGCCCAGCGCCGCGCAGATCTGATCGTCCCAGCGCCCCTCACGGATGTTGTAAAGCATCGTGCGCGCGGCATTGGTGGCATCGGTCGCATGGACAGCGCCGCCGGTGAGCTTCCAGATCAGGAAGCAATCAACGGTGCCGAACAGCAGTTCGCCCGCCTCGGCCCGCGCCCGCGCGCCTTCGACGTTTTCAAGGATCCAGCGCACCTTGGTGGCCGAGAAATAGGGATCGAGCAGCAGGCCGGTTTTCTGCGCCACCATCGGCTCATGCCCGGCCTCGCGCATTTCGGCGCAATAAGCGGAGGTGCGGCGGTCCTGCCAGACAATGGCATTATACACCGGCTCGCCTGTGGCCTTGTCCCAGACAACGGTGGTTTCGCGCTGGTTGGTGATGCCGATGGCGGCAATGTCGCCTGCTGAAACGCCCTGTTTCTTCAGCACGTCGCGCGCGGTGCGCTGCACCGTGTCCCAGAGGTCGGCAGGCGCGTGCTCCACCCAGCCCGATTGCGGGAAATGCTGGGTGAACTCCTCTTGCGCGACGGCGGCGATTTTCATCTCGCCGTCAAACAGGATCGCGCGCGAGGACGTGGTTCCCTGATCGATCGCCATTACATAGGTCATGGAGCCTCCCCCCGATATCTTGTCGTGTTGTCACACCTTCGGCCCTGCGCCTTGGGTGATCAAGCCTTGCTGGTTGCGTTCTCTTCCATCCAGTCCTCAACGGCGGCGGTTTCCTCCGCCGAGAGCCGCAGGCCCAGCTTGCCGCGCCGCCAGAGCACATCCTCGGCGGTGCGGGCATATTCCTTCTCCACCAGCCACCGCAGTTCGGCCTCGGTGAGCGAGGCGCCGAAATACTGGCCCAGGTCGGCCACGGCCTCGGCCTTGCCAAGGATCGCGCGGGTCTCGGTGCCGTAAGCTTTCACCATCCGGCGCAGCCATGCCGGGGTGAGGAAAGGGTATTCGCTGGCCAGATCGCTGTGCAGCTTACCCAGATCCGCGTAGGCGAAATCGCCGCCGGGCAGCGGCACACCGGCTGTCCAGATGCCTTTCTCGTTGCCAAGGCGCGGCGCGAGCTTGGCCATCGCGGCCTCGGCGAGCTTGCGGTAGGTGGTGATCTTGCCGCCGAACACGTTCAGAAGCGGCGCGCCGGGGGCTTCGTCCAGCGACAGCACATATTCCCGCGTTGCCGCCGTGGCCGAACTTGCGCCGTCATCATAGAGCGGACGCACGCCGGAATAGGTCCAGACGATCTGGTCGGTGGTGATCGGCTGCTTGAAATACTTGGACGCGAAGGCGCAGAGATAGGCCTGCTCCTCCGGCGTGCAAACGGGCTTCGCGCCCAGATCCTTGTGATCGGCGTCAGTGGTGCCAATCAGGGTGAAATCTTCCTCGTAAGGAATGGCGAAAATGATCCGCCCGTCCTCGCCTTGGAAGAAATAGCAGCGATCGTGATCGTAAAGCTTGGGCACCACGATGTGGGAGCCGCGCACCAGCCGGATGCTTTCGCCGGTGTTGCGGCGCAGCTTGCCAGTCATCACGTCCTCGACCCACGGCCCGCCCGCGTTCACGATGGCGCGCGCGGTGTATTCGGCCTCTGCCCCCGTCTCGGTGTTCTGGGTGCGGATCTTCCAGAGATCGCCTTCCCGTTCCGCCGAAAGCATCTTGGTGCGCGGTAGGATCTCGGCTCCGCGCGCCTCGGCGTCGCGGGCGTTCAGGATCACGAGGCGGGCGTCCTGCACCCAGCAATCGGAGTATTCCCACGCCGTGGAGAATTTCGGCTGCAACGGCGCGCCGACGGGCGTGTCCTTGAGATCCACCTTACGCGTGGCGGGCAGGATCTTGCGCCCGCCCATCGTGTCATACATCGCGAGCCCCAGCCGGATCAGCCAAGCGGGGCGGCGGCCTTTCATCCACGGCATGACGGTGGAGAGAAGCTTCGACGTGGGGGTGTCGCTCTCAAAGCGCATGGCCGAGGAATAGGGCAGCACGAAGCGCATCGGCCAGCTGATGTGCGGCATGGCCGAGAGCAGCACCTCGCGCTCGATCAGCGCTTCGCGCACGAGGCGGAACTCGAAGAACTCAAGGTAGCGCAGGCCCCCGTGGAACAGTTTGGTGGAGGCCGAGGAGGTGGCCGAGGCCAGATCGTTCATCTCGACAAGGCGCACCGAAAGCCCCCGGCCCGCCGCGTCCCGTGCGATGCCGCAGCCGTTGATGCCGCCGCCGATGATGAAGAGGTCCGTCGTCTCGCTCATGCTCCGCGCTCCCGCCGAAAAGGAAGATGCGCGCAGCTATACAATGCGCGGTTTCGCGCGTAAACGAAAATTTAGGCGCGAAAGCGAAAATCAAGCGAAAGCGCGGGCCCGGACCTCCCGCACCCGTTCGGCATTGCTTCCGGCAAGGCTGCCATCGGCATTCCAAAGCGAGTTTTCAAAACCAACGCGGCACTTCCCGCCCGCCGCACGGGCGGCGCGCAGGCAGGCCGTTTCCTGCGGCCCAAAGGCACAGAGCGCCCAATCCGGCTGGATACCATGGCGCGCGAAAGCCTCTGTGAACTGCGCTATACCCGCCGGATCGCTGCCAGCGGCTCCGGTATAGCGGCCCAGCACGCAGATCAGCTGGAGCGCGGGATCGCGAAAGCGCGCCTCGCCCAGCACCCCGGCCAGACCGTCCAACTCGCCCGCATCATAGAGGATATGCTGCACAGTGATCCCGGCCGCATCGCAGGCGGCATAGAACTCCGGCGCAGTCTGGGCCGCCTCTCCGGCTGTCATCTCGGCGATGGAAACCGAAACCGAGCGCGCACCGCTCTCAAGCGCCACGCGGCGCTGGTGATCGGGCGCGTAACGGCCAGCGGCCTCTGTCGTGATCTGCACGGCAAAGCCCGGCAGCGCCGCGTCAAATGCCGTGAGTGCCTCGCGGTAGGCCCCGGCATCGAGCAAATGGCCGCCTTGTGCGTCGCGCAGGTGCAGGTGCAGCCCGTCCGCCCCGGCCTCGCGGCAGGCGCGGGCCTCGGTGAGGATTTCATCAAGGGTGATCGGCAGGGCCGGATGATCGGCCTTGCCGCGCCGCGCCCCGTTGGGCGCGACCATCAAGTGGGGGAGCATGGGATCAGAGCACCGCTTTCAGAGCCGTATCGAGCTTGTCGACGATCTCATCCACATGCTCCGGGCCCATGATGAAGGGCGGCGCAAGCAGGATGTGATCGCCTGTTTGCCCGTCGATCGTGCCGCCCATCGGGTAGCAGATGAGGCCCGCCTCGAAAGCGGCGGCCTTGAGCTTCTTGTTCAGCCCCAGCTTGGGGTCAAACGGCGCTTTCATGGCGCGGTCCTCCACCAGTTCGATGCCAAGAAACAGCCCGCGTCCGCGAATGTCGCCCACGTGGGGGTGCTGGCCAAAACGCGCCTCAAGCGCGGCTTTCAGTTCCGCGCCGCGTTCGGCGCATTGCGCCACGAGCCCGCCGTCGGTGAGCTTCGTCACCACGGCAAGGGCGGCGGCGCTGGCAGTGGGATGCGCCATGTAAGTGTGACCATGCTGGAAGAAGCCCGAGCCATCACGGATCGCGGCGAAAATCGTATCGGAGCAGAGCATCGCGCCGATGGGCTGATAGCCCGCCCCAAGTCCCTTGGCGATGGCAAGAATATCCGGGCGCACGCCTTCCTGTTCGCAAGCAAAAAGGCTGCCGGTGCGCCCCATGCCGCACATGACCTCATCAAGGATCAGCAGCACACCATGGGCATCGCAGATCTCGCGCACGCGTTTGAAATAGCCCTCCACCGGCGGCACCGCACCCGCCGTGGCGCCCACCACGGGCTCGGCCACGAAGGCCATCACGGTGTCCGGCCCCAGCCGCTGGATCTCGTCCTCAAGCTCGTTGGCCACGCGCTGGCCGTAGTCAAAAGCGCTCTCGCCCTCGTCCCGGCCCCGGTATTCATAGCAGGGCGAGATATGGGTGGTGTTGATCATCAGCGGCGCGAAGGGCTCCCGCCGCCACATGTTGCCGCCTGTTGCAAGCGCGCCGAGCGTGTTGCCGTGGTAGCTCTGCCGCCGGGCGATGATGTTCACGCGCCCGGGCTGGCCAATCTCGAGGTAATACTGCCGTGCCAGCTTCAGCGCCGCTTCCATCGCCTCGGAACCGCCGGAAACAAGATAGACATGCTCAATGCCTTCCGGCGCGTGCTCGACGAGCTTGTCGGCCAGTGCTTCGGCGGGTTGCGAGGTAAAGAAACCGGTGTGCGCAAAGGCCACCTGATCCAGCTGCGCCTTGATCGCTGCCGTCACGTCCGGGTCCGAATGGCCTAGGCAGGAGACAGCCGCGCCGCCGGAGCCGTCGAAGTAGCGTTTCCCCGAATCATCGATCAGATAGACGCCATCGCCATGGGACACCATCGGCAGGGTGGCTTTGCAGCTGCGTCCGAAAACATGGGACATATCAGGATCCTACTCCCAGAAAACCCCTGATAACTTACGCGACGGCAGGGGGATCCGCGGGACCATGGTGAAACATATGTTTCAGTTGTTGACAATCCATAAAACACCTGAAACGTTCAGTTTCAATTTCAGGGGGGCTTGATGAACAGCCGGATTTCGATCGAGGAAGCCATTGCGGCCGAGTACAGCGGGCTGAGCGCCAAGCTGCGCACGGCAGCGGATTACGTGGCTGCGAACCCGATCGATGTCTCCACCCGCTCGCTGCGCTCGATCTCGCTGTCGTCCGGTGTTTCGCCTGCCACATTCTCGCGGCTGGCACGAGCGCTGGGTTTTGACACCTATGAGGCCATGCGGGAGCTGTCGCGGTCGGCCATCGGGCGCTCCTCCATCAGCTTTTCCGAGAAAGCCGGCCGGATCGTGGCCGATGCGGGCACCGGCAAGCAACCGCCTTTCCTTGAGCGACAGGCCGCCGCCTGCATCGCCAATATCGCCGCCCTGCCCAAGCTGATCGACGCCCAGCGCCTCGATACCGCGGTTGAAGCGCTGCACAAGGCGCGCAACGTGGTGGTGTACGGGGCCTACGGCTCCACCGGGATCATCGAATACCTCTCCTACATGGCCAATTTCGTGACTCCGAAATGGAGCATGGCCGGGCGCATGGGGGCCTCTGTCAGCACCACGCTCACCCATCTCTCCGAACAGGACGCCGTGATCATCCTGACGAAGCCGCCCTTCGCGCGGCGCTCGATCCTCACGGCGGAGATGGCGCGCGAGAAAGGGGCCTATGTGATTGTCATCACCGACACGCATACTTGCCCCGCCGTCAAATATGCGTCGAACACCTTCATTATTCCCACTGACAGCCCGCAGTTTTTCTCCTCCTATGCCGCCACCCTCGTTCTGCTTGAAACGATGATCGGTATGCTGGTGGAACGCTCCGGCAAAGATGCCGAGCTGCGGATCAACACGGTGGAATCCGGCAATCGCCGTCTGGAAGACTTCTGGAGCGGCGATGATGAAGAGTAACAATTGAGACATCAAACCAAGGGAGTGTAACGATGTTTGCGAAACTGAAACTCACTGCAGCGGCGGCAGCCGTCTGCGTGATGGCTGCCCCGGCCGCTTACGCCGAGGAGTTCATCACCATCGGTACCGGCGGCGTGACCGGCGTGTACTACCCTACGGGCGGCGCGATCTGCCGCCTCGTCAACAAGGGCCGCAAGGAGCACGGCATCCGCTGCTCCGTGGAATCCACCGGTGGCTCCGTCTACAACATCAACACCATCCGCGAAGGCGAGCTTGAGTTCGGCGTTGCCCAGTCCGACTGGCAGTACCACGCCTACAACGGCACCTCGAAGTTCTCCGAGCAGGGCCCGTTCAAGGATCTGCGCGCCGTCTTCTCCGTGCACCCCGAGCCCTTCACCGTGGTGGCCCGTGCTGACTCCGGCATCAAGAATTTCAAGGATCTTGTCGGCAAGCGCGTGAACATCGGCAACCCGGGCTCCGGCCAGCGCGGCACGATGGAAGTGGTGATGGAGAAAATGGGTTGGGATAACTCCACCTTCGCCCTCGCCACCGAGCTGAAGGCTGCCGAACAGTCCGCCGCCCTCTGCGACAACCAGATCGACGCGATGGTCTACACCGTGGGCCACCCCTCCGGCTCCATCCAGGAAGCCACCACCGCCTGTGACTCGGTGCTGGTGAACGTGGAAGGCGACGAGATCAAAGCACTGGTGGATGCCAACTCCTACTACCGTCACGCCACCATCGTGGGCGGCGTCTACCGCGGCAACCCGGATGACACCCACACCTTCGGTGTCGGCGCGACCTTCGTGACCTCCACCGCCGTGTCGGACGAGGCCGTTTACGCCGTCGTGTCTTCCGTCTTCGAAAACTTCGAAGACTTCAAAAAGCTGCACCCGGCCTTTGCAAACCTCGAGCCCCAGGAAATGGCGACGGCTGGTCTCTCTGCCCCGCTGCACCCGGGCGCCGAGAAATACTACAAAGAAAAAGGCTGGATCGAGTAATCCACGCCAACTGACGGGCGGAGCGGGGCACCTGCTCCGCCCAATTTTTCAGGGACAACAAGCACCGCCATTAACGGTGCAATGGGGCCGCACGGACCATGAAGCGCCGGGCCCCATGGATCAGGGAGCTAAGGGACATGTCTGACAATCCGCAACGCGGACGCCAGCTTTCGGAAGAGGAGCTGCAGGAGCTCGTCGCCGCAACAGACTCGGGCGCACGCACACCGGCCGGGGCCGTTGGCACGATGATGGCCATCGTCGCCGTGACGTGGTCGCTGTTTCAGGTGATCCTCGCCTCGCCCGTGGCGAACTACATCCTGCCCGGCGATCTGATCAACAACTCGCGCCAGATCCACCTGGCCTTCTCGATCTTCCTGGCCTTCCTGGCCTACCCGATGCTCAAATCCTCGCCGCGCGATTACATCCCGGTGCAGGACTGGATCTTCGCCTTCCTCGGCGTGTTCACCGCGCTCTATGGCTACATTTTCTACGACAAGATCGTCGCCTCCGGCGGGCTTGCCGATGACGTGGACAAATGGTTCGCGCTGCTCGGCCTGATCCTGCTGTTCGAGGCTGCGCGCCGCGCGCTTGGCCCGGCCATGGCGATCATCGCCACGATCTTCCTGCTTTACGTCTTCTTCGGCTCCTCCTCATGGGTGCCGGAAGTGATCCAATGGAAGGGCGCTTCGCTGAAAAAAGCGATGAGCCACATGTGGATCACCTCGGAAGGGGTGTTTGGCATCGCACTGGGCGTCTCCACCAAATTCGTGTTCCTCTTCGTGCTTTTCGGCGCGATGCTCGATAAGGCGGGCGCGGGGAACTACTTCATCAAGATGGCCTTCGGGGCGCTCGGCCACCTGCGCGGTGGCCCGGCCAAGGCAGCCGTGGTGGGCTCTGCCGCCACCGGCCTGATCTCCGGCTCCTCCATCGCCAACGTCGTGACCACCGGCACCTTCACCATTCCGCTTATGAAACGCGTCGGCTTCTCCTCCGAGCAAGCGGGCTCCGTGGAAGTGGCTTCCTCCGTGAACGGGCAAATCATGCCGCCCGTGATGGGCGCGGCCGCCTTCCTGATGGTGGAATATGTGGGCATTTCCTACGTGGAGGTGATCACCCATGCCTTCCTGCCGGCCGTGATCTCCTACATCGCGCTGGTCTACATCGTGCACCTTGAAGCGGTGAAACGGAACATGCCGACGATCGGCAACAAGGTCGTCTCCATGGGCCGTACCATCGGCGGCATGGCCGTGTTCTTCACCGGTTTCGCCCTGCTCTGCTACGGCGTGCAATACCCGGTGAAAGCCGTTGTGGCCATGGTGCCCTCTGGCGCGGGCTGGGTGATGGCCGCACTCGTCTTCGTGGCCTATGTCGCGCTGCTCTGGCTCGCCGCCGGGGTGGACGATCTGGTGCCCGACGATCCCAACGCCGAGGTGGTGGAACTGCCGGATCTGGCCAAGATATACAAATCCGGCCTCTACTTCCTGCTGCCCATCGTGGTGCTCGTCTACTTCCTGATGATCGAGCAGAAATCCCCGGGCCTCTCGGCCTTCTGGGCCACCGCGCTGCTCTTCGTGATCCTGCTCACCCAGCGCCCGCTGAAGGCGATGTTCCGCGGCGAAAGCGAGATGGCGAAGAACTTTGCCCAGGGCCTCGCCGATCTCGTGGCGGGCCTGATCGACGGCGCACGCAACATGATCGGCATCGGCCTTGCCACCGCAACCGCCGGCGTGATCGTCGGCACGGTGACGCTTACCGGCATCGGGCAGGTGATGGCCGATCTGGTGGAGTTCATCTCCGGCGGCAACCTCGTGGCGATGCTCTTCTGCGTGGCGCTGCTGTCGCTCGTTCTGGGCATGGGCCTGCCGACAACGGCCAACTACATCGTCGTCTCCTCGCTGATGGCGGGCGTCGTGGTGCAGCTGGGCGCGCAGTCGGGGCTCATCGTGCCGCTGATCGCTGTGCACCTCTTCGTGTTCTACTTCGGGATCATGGCGGATGTGACGCCCCCCGTAGGCTTGGCGAGTTTCGCCGCGGCGGCCGTTTCGGGCGGCGATGCGATCAAGACAGGCTTCATTGCCTTCTTCTATTCGCTGCGCACCGTGGCCCTGCCGTTCATGTTCATCTTCAACACCGATCTGTTGCTGATCGACGTGACATGGATGCAGGGGATCCTCGTGTTCATCATCGCCACCATTGCGATCCTCGTCTTCACGGCGGGCACGATGGGCTACTTCCTCACCCGCTCGCGGATCTATGAAAGCGTTGCCCTTGTGCTGATCGCCTTCGTGCTGTTCCGCCCGGATTTCGTGATGAACCGCATCCAGCCGCCGTTCGAGGCGATCCCGCCGGTGGAGCTTACGCAGGCAATGGAAGCCGCGACGCCGGGCGACAGCCTGCGCCTCACCGTCACGGGGCCGGACTTCGTCTCAGGCGACATCAAGGATCTGACGCTGCTCGTCACCGTCGGTTCTGAAGAGGGCGGCGATGCGCGGCTGGAAGCGCAGGGCCTCACCGTCCTGCCCGAAGGCGATGCGCTGCTGCTGGAAGAGCCCTTCCCCGGCACGCCCTTCTTCGATCAGCTGGGCGGCTATGATTTCTACGGCGACACGCCCGTGAGCGTGACCGCCGTGCAGGCGGCGGCACCGCAACTGCCCAAGGAAATCATCTTCATCCCGGCGCTGATCCTGCTGGGGCTCATCGCGATGCTCCAGAAAGGGCGCGCGTCCAAGGAAGGAGTTCCGGCATGAGCAAGTCCATCCTCTGCGCCATCGATATGAACCGCCCCGAAGCGGAAGTGCCGGTGCTCGAAACCGCCGCCCGGCTCGCCGCCCTTGATGGCGCGCGGCTGGACGTGATCACCGTGCTGCCGGATTACGGCTCCTCGCTGGTGGGCTCCTTCTTCCAGCAGGGCTTCCACGAAAAGGCCGTGGCCCAGACGAAAGAGGCCCTGCACCGTTTCACCGCCGAGACCATCGGCGAGGAAATGGATGCGGGCGTCCGGCACCTCGTCTCCACGGGCAAGGCTTATGAGCACATCCTCGATGCGGCGAAAAAGGCCGACAGCGATCTGATCGTGATCGGCGCGCACCAGCCCGAGCTGCAGGATTACCTGCTCGGCCCCAACGCAGCGCGCGTGGTGCGCCACGCGAAATGCTCGGTCTACGTCGTGCGCACCTGAGCGCGCAGCCCAGACGCGAAACACGCCCGCCAGCCGGACACGGTTGGCGGGTTTTTCATTGGGTGGCGTAGAATTTCCGCCGCGCTTCCTGCTCGATGGCAAGGCGCAGCTCCAGATCGGCCAGCCGGGCCAGTGCTGTGCGCCGTGCCTCCGGCTGATCGCTGCCCAGCGCAACGAGAGCCTTGCGCTGCGCGTCCACCTCTTTCCTGAGCGTGATCTCCCGCGGCAGGGCGCCAGCCTCGGCCATCACGCGAAAGCCGGCTGCTGTGGCAACGTCCTCGCCTGCACGCGACGGCAAGGGCTGCCCCTCGCCTGCGAGGCCGTCAAGCTGGCCTTCCGCACGGGCTTTCTGAATCTGACGTTCTGCAAGATCACGGAAGCGCATCGCTCCGGCTCCTTTTGCACTGGTGTCGCTGTTGTTCATATGGGGGCCCGCAGGCTCGGTTTGGAGCACCCCTCGCGCCACAGGTCAGAAGCGCACAGAAAATAGCCGGTTTTCCTGTACCCCAGCTGCCCGGCGGGAAATGGCCAACGCTTTTTATCAGGCATATTGACTCCGCAAAGTATTTTTGTCAGGAATAGACTCATCAGCCAACCCTCCCCTCTGGCGGGCCAGCCCGACACCGCGAACAGAACAGCAGGACAGCCGATGCTCATCCCTTCTCCCCAGCCCAATCGGGACGGCACCGCCGAGCGCCAGCATGCGCAGGCCAGCCGAGACGATATCCTCTCCTTTGTTCTGCAGTTCGCCCTGCCCGGCGATTTCAGCGCCGAGCGCCTGATGGACCGTTTCGACACCGGAGTGACCCGCAAATGATGCACGACCGCCCCAAGCTCTTCGCCTCTGCCCGCGCCGCGACCAGCGAGGCCGAAATTCCCCTGCACGATGTGCGCCAGATCGTTGGCGAGGGCTCGCTGGCCCATATCAAGCTCAACGATCAGGTCTACACCCTGCGCATCACCCGGCAGGGAAAGCTGATCCTCACAAAGTGACCCCGCGCACCGCCAAAGCCTGAAACGATAGTCACAGCCGCCGCCATGATCATCTGCCACTGCCAGAACATCACCCACGAGGACATCGACGCCGCCATCGACTGGATGCGCGCCGCCGACGCAGACACCGTCATCACGCCCGGCAAGATCTACCACGCCCTCGGGAAATCCGCCGATTGCGGCGGGTGCATGCCGCTTTTCCTGTCTCACATGCGAAAGAATGCTAATTGTGAGGTACCAGCCATTTTGCGCGGGCTGAGGCCTGCGCGCAGCAAAGGAATTGAGGATGAAAGGCGATACAAAGGTTATTGAGTATCTCAACAAGGCCCTGCGAAGCGAGCTGACGGCCGTTAGCCAGTACTGGCTGCATTACCGCCTGCAGGAAGATTGGGGCCTTGGCCATATGGCCAAGAAATCCCGCGAGGAAAGCATCGAGGAGATGAACCACGCGGACAAGCTGATCGCCCGCATCCTGCTGCTGGAAGGCCACCCGAACCTGCAAAAGCTCGATCCGCTGCGCATCGGCCAGACGCCGAAAGAAACGCTGGAGTGCGATCTGGCCGCCGAGCACGAGGCCCGCGCGCTCTATTCCGAGGCCCGCGCTTACTGCAACTCGGTGGGTGATTACATCTCCCAGCAGCTGTTTGAGGAGCTTCTGGGCGATGAGGAAGGCCATATCGACTTCCTCGAAACGCAACTCGATCTGCACGAGCGCATCGGTGCCGAGCGTTATGCGATGCTGAACGCGTCGAAGATGGACGAGGCCGAATAAGCCCGCCTACTTCGATTTCCCGAGATGTTTGAGCAATGCCGCCAGGAGCGGCATTGCCAGCCCGCTGGCCGCGCCCAGCGGATCGCGCCCGATGCGACGCAGGTCGCCGACAACCGCCTGAACCTCGGCCTGTGCCAGTTCCAGCTCGGCCTCCAGATCGGCCACCGCCATATCCCGCACCTCCGAGACAGCCGCTACCTCGGCTTCCGCGTTTTCCCGGCCCGCCAGCATGGCGAGGATCCCGGCAAGGATGAAATTCCCGATGGCCACCAGAAGGGCCGCCAGCGGCGCGCCAAGGCTCGCGGCCAGCGCCTGATAGGCGGCCACGTTGAGCATCACGAGGCCAAGCACGGCCACCAGCCCGGCGAAGGCGATGAAAGCGATCTGTTTGCGCGCCACGGCCAGCCGCCTCTGGGCAATCAGGCTCTCGCAGCGCAGGATGATCGTCAGGTTGCGAACCACGCGTTTCATCGGCCTCTCCTATCGTTTGGCCAGCAGAAGGCCGAGGCAGAAGGCCCCGACCACCGTGAGCACCGGGCGGTTGGCGGACAGATCCTCGATCTCTTTCACGAATTCCGAGATCAGCGCCTCGCCATCATGCTTGAGATGCTCCACGATGCCTTCCGGCTCATCCTCGGCCGCCGCTTGGGCCGCGTCGGCAATCTGATCCTTGGCCGCCGAGAGCTCCGCCCTCAGCTTTTCCAATTCCGCTTCCAGTTCCGCTTTCGTGGGCATGGTTGGGCCTCCGTGGGGAATAACCTGCAAAAGCCTAGCCGAGACAGGAATAAAATCAACGCCCTAGGCGCGGTCAAACACCCGTGCGCCGCTTGTGGCCAGCTCTTCCACTTCCGTGAACCTCTGCCCCATGATCGCCTTGGCCACCGCCGTTTCCTGTTTGCGGTAGCGGCTCAACACGCCATCGGAGAGGATCACCCGGCGCAGGGCAGCCAGCGGCGCGGCGGCCAGAACCTCGGCCGTGAGCGCCTCGTCGTCCACACGCAGCACATCCGGTTTGAAGCTGTCCAGAAGCCCCGCCAGCCCGGTGGCCGCGCCGCCCTTGTCGGCAGAGGCAAAGAGCGCATCGCCGGTGATCTGCAGACGCGCATCACCGTCAAACCCGTTCTCCGCCGCCACTTCACGCGCGATCTCGCAGAGATCGGCCCGGTTTTCCTGCGCCAGCACCTGCACTTCGGGGAAGCATTTGCAGATATGCACCGGGATAAAGCCGATACCCGAGCCGATGTTGAGCACGCGTTTCGCGTCTTCCGGGATCAGGCGCGGGGTCCAACGGGCAGCCTTGCGGTCGAACTTGCCCGCCGCTGCCGCCTCCAGCGCATCCGGGTTCATCACCCGCGCATCCACCGCCAGCATCACCTCGTGGTTCTCCACGCGCTCGATCGGGATCTCGACGCTGCGGTCAATCGGAAACGGCGCATAGAGCGGCTCGGACGGGCCGCGATCCACGATGCCCTCCGCCTTGTCCTTGGCGCGTTTCTCCTTGGCTTTCTTACCGGATTTCTCCTCCACGTCGCTCATCAGCGCGGCGATCTTTTCCGGATCGCGCGCCTTGGGCGGCTTGGCCGACACCTGCGTGATCGGGATCTTGGAGGCCTCCTCCAGCCCTTTCACCATCTCCTTATAGGCGTCGGTCTGGCGGTACTCATCAAGCTTGGCTTCCACCCGTTCAAGGGCGGCATAGTGCAGCTTGCTCAGAACCGGATCCTTCAGCAGCTCGGCCATGATCTCCGCCCGCTTCGCGCTGTGGCGCAGGATGGTTTCATCGCGCGTCTCGTTGCGGTTCTGCAGCGCCCAATAGTCGGAGTTGTACTTGTCTTTCTTGTTGTTCACGTTGCCGCGCAGCTTGCGCACGGCGTAGGAATCCACCGATTTCACCGCGTAGTGGTTCATCTGCGCCCACTCGTAGCCCACCGTGCGCCGGATCGAGCGCCAGCCGCGGAACTTGAAATACTCCTCCATCGGCTTACCGGAGCCGTTGAGCCATTTCACCGTATCGGGAAAACCGTCCTCAAGGTGCTTGTTCTTGATCGACGGCCGGTGGATGCCGAGCTTCCAGTACTCAGGGTCAAACTTGAACAGCGTCTTCACGCCCCAGCCTTTGTTCCAATTGGCGGGCGCGGCATAGAGATACTGCTCGGTGACGGGATCGCGGCTCCAGTCGACCACATGGCCCGAGCCAAAGGTGCGCCAGGTGATGACGATGCCGTTGGCATCCCCAGCGGCGGTGATCATGTCATCCAGCGTGCCATCGCCGTAGCGGATGCAAAGGAATTCATCGGCGTCAAACACCAGCACCCAATCCGCCGCCTGCACCACCGGCTCCTGCTGCGCGTATTTCAGCGCGGAGGGCTGCGGCTTGATGCCTTCGGGGATGTCGTTGCGGCGGTGATAGCCCAGCCCCAGCTCTTCGAGCCGGATCAGCATATCATCGGTCCCGTCGGTGCAATCGTTGGTGTAGACGAGGATGTCGGTGAAGCCCACGGCAAGGTGGTGGGCGAACCATTCCAGCAGGAACGGGGCTTCATCCTTCATCATCGACACCGCCAGAACGGTGCCGTGCGGGCTCTTGTGCTTCTTCAGGTCGATGGCCTCAGCCTCCCGCTGCCGCTTCAGCGCAGCGCCTTGCTTGGATCGATGCCCACCTGCTCGCACATGCGGTAGGCGTAGCTGCCGGGCAGCGGCACGTTCTTCTCCCACCACGGCTTGGTGCCGTTGGTATAGAGGTGCACCGAGAGCGTGTTCTCGGTGAAATGCCCCTCAACGCGGCCATAGGGATCGTAGAAGATGTCGTTCAGCTGGAACGGCACCGGGTAGAGCACATCCACCGGCAGCGCGCGCTCGAAATCGCCCGTCTGCTTGGCAAACCACGTGAAGGCCTGCGGGCCAAAAGCCGTGCGCTCGGCTTTGTAGATGCGCGCGGCGTGGCTCATCTTGTCGGGCAGGCGATCGTATTTCTTGCGCTGGTTCTTGTTCCACCAAGCCGGGTAGTCCGGCAGGTTGTCATAGTAATCCAGCAGCTGGTCCATCAGTTCACATTGCTGCGGCAGGCCAACAACGCCGCAGTTGAGATTGCCCGACAGCCCGTGCCCGCCGAAGACCCATTCCATCTCGTCCGGGAAAGGGCGGTGGCAGAAGGCATCACAATCGATCCAGATCGCGCCGGTTTTCTGGATCATCTTGTAGCGGAAGACGTTGGACAGGAAGGAGGCCGAGGTATCCTCCACCAGCCGCATGTCGATCTCCATGATCTCGCTCGCGGGGCGGATCTCCACGCCTTCGGGCGCGTTGTCCACGTTGTGGGTGCAATAAAGCGTGGTGGGATGGCCCTGTATCACGTGCGACTTGAGGCACAGCTGGTTCAGGTAATGGAGTTTCTCGCCAATCCACAGCGATGCGACGGGCCGCCGTTCGGTCATTGGAAAATACCTTCTCATGGAACTGCTCTTTCCCCAATCGATAGGGGGCGGCGGAGCGCAAGGCAACTGGGATTGCGGGGATCGCACCGGATCGACTGGCAAGCGTGGCGGGGCGGGCACGGGCGGCGGGGCTCTTGTCCGATTGCCGGTTTACAGCGCGCCCGCAGCGCCCATAATCCGGGCAGAGCAGCACCAGCGGAGCCCGCCTTGGACACCCCCACCCCGACCCAGCGCACCGCCGCCTTCTTCATGATGGACGGCACCGCTTACGAGCCGATGGCGATCACGCTGGCCGCCACACTGCGCCACCACAACGGCGAGGCGCTTTCGCTGTTCGCCTATGTGCCGCAGGAAAAGCTGGGCGACGTGCGGCCGATCACGCGCAAGGTGCTGAAGGAGCTTGGCGTCGCCATTCGCCCGCTGCCCGCGCCGGATCTGGCAGGCGGCATCTGGCGCGAGCCCTATCCGCACGGCAACAAGATGCTCGCCGCGCTCGATGATCGCGATTGCGACGTGAGCCTGTTTTTCGACACCGACATGGTCTGCGTCGCGCCGCTTGCCGTGGAGGGGCTGGTGCCGGAGGGCCACGTGGCGGCGATGGTCTCAGACTACAAGACATGGGGCGGGGAGAAGCGCTGGAAGAAGGCCTATGGCCTCTTTGGCCTCGACGTGCCGGAGGAGCGCGTGCAGTTTCACCGGGGGCAGCGGCTGTGGTCGCCGCCCTATTTCAACGCGGGCCTCGTGGGTTTCCGCGAAGGCGAAGGGGCCGGCGGGATGAGCTTTGCGCAGGCCTGGCTCGACACCGCCCGGCGGATCGATTTCGACACCAAGCTCGACGGGTTGCGCCCCTTCCTCGATCAGGTCTCGCTGCCGGTGGCGATCCGGCGGCAGGGATTGGGGTTCGAGATGCTCGCGCGCGATTACAACCTCACGATCCAGAACGCCGACTATGACCCTGAGGCCACACCGCGCATCCTGCATTACCACAAGCCGAAGTATCTGAAGGTCTGGCCGCAGGGGGCGGAAGCCTTCGCCGCCTGCCGCGAGATGGTGGGCGATAAGCGCTATGGGCGGCTGAAGAGCCGGTTCAAAGCCTTCTTCGCAAACGATCTGTCAGAGGCCGCCTAACAGTCCGGGTAGCCATACCCCCAGCGCCACGAAAGCCCGGTGCAGGGCGCGCCGCCCAGCCGGACAGCCCCATGCATCGCCTCGGCGATCAGCCCGTAGACGCGCACCACGGCCTCGGGCGACATGCTGTAGATCTCACCCAATTCCTGCTGCCGGGCCGCCGCCGTATCCCGCACGCAGGCCGCAAGCGCCTCATCGGCCTCTTGCCGCGCGCGCAGGCTTTGCAGCGCCTCCAGCGCCCCGCCCGCCTCGTGGTAGGCGCGATCATGCACCACGCAGCAGGCCTCCCACGGCGGAAGCTCTCCGTGGGCCTCTTCGAAGATCGAGATCTTCTCCGCCGCGAGGGACCATGCCGCGCTTTGCCAGCCCGAACAGCCATCGGTGGTGAAGGGCGCAAGCGTGCTGCCCTCTGCGCCCATAACCTCCAAAAGCTTTTCATGCGCCCGCAGCTCAAGGCGTTCGTCCAACCGCAGGTCGTCTTCATTCGCCGCCACTGGGGTGGCAAAGAGGCACAGCAGGAAGAGCGCGTTACGGAGAGTCATCACGGGTCGCCTTTCTCTCGAATTCCACGCCCAGCATATCGCTGAGCGAGATCAGCAGCCGCTGAAGCAGTGTCAGTTCGGCATGTTTCGCAATCACCTCGCGGGCCAGTTCGGGCTCATCGGTGATCAGCCCGGACACCCCGCGCGAGAGCATCTGCGACATGGTGAGCGCGTCGTTGACCGTCCAGACGTAGACAGGCTTTCCAGCCGCATCGGCGCGTTTCACCAGCCCGCGCGTGGCAAGCCCGGTGTTCACGGCAAGGAAATCCGCCTCAAGCGCCGTGAGATCCCCCACCGCCGTGGCGGCAAGCAGCCCGACGGTGGCCTCGGGCGCAAGGCCCTTGGTTTTCTCGACAGCGGGCAGTTTCAGCGACATGTAAGCCACCTGATCCGCCATGCCTTCCTCGACGACGATATCGAGCACGCGCTGCTCCAGCATCACGTCATGGCCGTAGTATTTCAGCTCGATCAACACCTTGGAGCGATCCTTGGCCGCCTGCAGCACCTCGCGCAGGGTGGGCGTGCGCTCAGCAGAATATTGCGGATCGAACCAGCTGCCGATGTCGATCCCGGCCAGCTCCTCCACCGTTACGTCCCAGACCTTCGTCGGCACGCCCGCGAGCTTCATGAAATCGCTGTCATGCACCACGATCACCTCGCCCTCGGCGGATTCCTGAACGTCGATCTCCACGAAATCGGCCTCAACCCGAAGGGCCTCGTCGATCGATGCCATGGTGTTCTCAGGCTTCGCCCCTGCCGCGCCGCGGTGCGCGATCACCAGCGCGCCGCTTTGCGTCGCGATGGCGTTGAGCATCAGGTTGCCGGTGAAGCCGCCGATGAAGATCAGCACGCCCACAACCGGGCCGATCACCGCGAGCTTGCGCAGCAGGGCGGGCATCTGCTCGGCCCGTGCCAGATAGGCTGTATCCACCACGCCGCCGGCCTCGGTGAACCCATCCGCAATGAGGATCGAGAAGGCCCCCGAGGTAATCGTGGTGACGATCACGTTGGTCACCACCCAGAGCAAAACCGCCAGCAGCAGGAACAGCGCCACGAGCGCCAGGTTGCCGCCAGAAACGGGCGCGATGAAACGGGTGCCGATGGCGGCAAGCCCCAGCACCGTGATCCCGATCGCAACGCTGACGAGCGCCCAGACAGCAAAGCGGCGCAGGAAGCGAAATCGGAACCCCTCCATCAGCCGCGCGCTCTCGGCAAAGGCGGCCTTGGGCGCGGTGCCGGAGAAGAGCACGAGCGGCAGGGTGAGCATCCATGTGAGCAGGCGGTTGATCAGGATCACGGCCATCACCGCCAGCAGGGCCCCGATCATGCCGACGGCCTGCAGGAACTCCGGCGGACGCTCGGTGAGGTAGTAGTTGATGTCATAGGCCGTGAGGTTGCGCGCGGCGATCCAGAGCCCTGCGAGCAGGAAAGGCGCGGCGATCACGAGGATACGCAAAGTGAGCCGCGCGGCGAGGCTGATCACGGCCGGCAGGCGCGGCAGCACGCTGCCAAGCCCGGTGCGAAACCCGCCGCGTCCGTAGGTACGGTCGGCCAGATGGATCGACATCAGGAAGGCGGTATCCAATACCCCGGCCGCGATCACCACCGAGGCGGCCACGATGAGGCAGACGAAACCCACCGGCGAGAGCAGGAAGTAGGCGATGTCCTGATCGGCAAGCGCGGGGTTGCCCGACATGCCGATGGCCACGCGCAGGATCAGCGCCGTCGCGGGCGAGATCACGGCAATGGCGAGCAGGCCCAGCAGCACGTGGGAGACGAGGAAGCGCCATTTCAGATACCACGCGTCGGAAAAAGCCGCCTGAACCGGTCGGTTGTGCTCTAAAAACATCGTGCCCTCGTCTCTTCGTTGGCTGCGCCGGTTGCGCCCGGCCGTGCCCTCATTGGTCGGCTGCGATGCTAGAGCCTTGGGCCGCCACCTGTCACGGGTGAATTCACGCCGCTTGATCGTATCGCCAAGCGGTGCGAGCCTTCGCGGGAGGGATACCAACCGGGAGGCATGATCCATGAAGAAAACAGGGCTGCTGCACGCCGAGTTGAGCCGCACCATCGCGGCCATGGGCCATGGCGATGCGCTAGTGATCGGCGATGCGGGCCTGCCTGTGCCGCCGGGCACGCTCTGCATCGATCTGGCCGTCTGCCTCGGGGTGCCAGATCTCTGGTCGGTGCTCGATACGGTGCTGGGCGAGCTACAGGTGGAGCGCGCGGTTATCGCTTCTGAAGCCGCGCAGGAGCTGCGCACGGCCTTCGAGGCACGGCTGCCGTGTGAACAGGTCAGCCACGACAGCCTGAAGGCCGCAAGCGCTGCCGCCCTCGCCGTGGTGCGGACCGGCGAGGCGACACCCTACGCCAATATCATCCTCTACAGCGGTGTGACCTTCGGCTAGGCCAGTTTGCGCAATAGGGCCTTCCCTTTCGGCGCGCGACCAGTGACACTTGGCAGGCACCCACAGCGCAAGCGAGCCCAGCCATGACAGCCCCTCGTGCCCTTTCTTGTGCCCCCTCCGGCCTCAAGCCCCTGCTGCTGGCCAGCGGCCTGTGGCTTTCGGCTGCCCCAGTGGCGCTGGCCTGTGCGTTTCACGATTATGTCCCGCGCCCCGGCCTTTCGGATGAACTGGAGATGAGCGAGACCGTGCTGCTCGCCCGCCCCGATCCGGCGTCGCCGTTCCGCTTCATCCCAGTCATCGCCCTGCGCGGTGTAGGCGAAGAAGTGGACCTGCCCCAACTCGTGGACAGCGTGACCCGCCGTCGGCTGGCCGCCAATCCCGACGATCACGTGCTTTTCCTGCGCCCGGACGACTACGGCGAATGGGAGCGCGGCGTTTATGTGGACGATCAGACCCGCACCTTGCTCGAAAGCCTCGTGGCCGAGATCGCGCAGGAGGGTTTCCTATCGCTGGAGCGGCGCGTTGAGATTTTCGGCCCGCTCCTGCAAAGCGAACACCCCGTCCTGAACGCCATTGCCCTACGGGAGGCCGATCAGCTGCCCTACGAGCTGATGCGGGCGCTGCCGCCGCCCCCGCAAGCCGCGCCCCATATCGCGGCGCTCAGCACCGCGAGTCAGGCGCAGAGCCATCCGATCCGGCTTTTGCTGTTGGGCCTCAGCCCCGATCCCGCCGCCCGCGCCTTTCTGGAAAACGCGCTGCTGGCAGCGGCGGCCACGGGCAATACCCGCAACCTCGGCGCGCTGACGGCGGGCTATATCGAAAGCGCCGGGGCGGAGGGCGTTGTCGCGATCGAGGCAGCTTTCTTCACCCGCCCCGCCGGACCGCGCGACATCCAGTCCGAGGCGCTGATCGAGGCCATGGCCATTCATAGCCTGCAGGGCGATCCCGAAACCACGGCGGCCATAACGCAGGCCATCGCCCACCTGCTGGAGGCCCACCCGGACTCTATCGCTCCTGTTGCACGGCAGTTCGGAGGGCGCGAGATCCCGATCTTCGCCGATCAGGCGGCCTCGCTTCTGGAGCGCGGCCTGCTCGACAGCCTTGAGATGCGCAATTCCGCCATCGAATACGTGGCGCGCTCCCGCCGCGCGGCGAGCGACGCCTTCCTGATGGACTGACGCCCCAAGAGATTGACCCCAAAAAAGAAAACCCCCGCCTCTTTCAAGGCGGGGGGCTTTTTTCGGGTGCTGCGCAGCGCGTCAGGCTTGTTTCCATTCCCATGCGCCGGGGAACTCGCCGAGGCAATGGCCCACGGTTTCCTCGTCCACTTCGCCTGTCTTGACGATCTGGGCCACGAGGCCGCGCTTCTTGTCGTCGATGACAGAGGACACCTCTACGGCAAGGCCCTGGGTGCGGAACGTCTCGTTGTAGACGCGGATGATCGCCATTTTGCGCAGATCCGGCTTGAAGATCTTGCCCACGCCGGTTTTCGGCAGCTCCGGCAGGATCTCGATGTATTTCGGATGCGCGGCACGCTCGTGCACGTGCTTCTTGGCGTAGGCCATCAGCTCGTCCACAGAGGTATCGGCCCCGGCGACAAGCTCCACATAGGCGCAGGGCAGTTCGCCCGCGAAGGAGTCCGGCTGGCCGATGGCCCCGGCGAAGGCCACGGCCTCGTGGCCGGCGAGCGCTTCCTCGATCTCGGCCGGATCGATGTTGTGACCGCCTCGGATGATCAGATCCTTGGCGCGGCCGGTGATGTAGAGATAGCCATCGGCATCCATGCGGCCCAGATCGCCCGTACGCAGCAGTTTGCCATCGGCAAAGAGCCCCACGTTCTTGTCGGCCTCGGTGTAGGTCGCCCCGGTGAGCACGCCGGGGTTTGAGATGCAGATCTCGCCCACTTCATCCACGTCACATTCGCGCAGGATGTTGCCCGCGTCATCGCAGTTCAGGATTTTCACCTCGGTGTAGGGGAAGGGCAGGCCCACGGAGCCGATCTTCTTCACACCATCGGTCGGGTTGCAGGACACGAGGCAAGTGGCCTCCGTCATGCCGTAACCTTCGATGATGTTCACACCGGTGGCCTTCTCGAAGCGGTTGAACAGCTCAACCGGCAGAGGTGCCGAGCCGGAGAAGGCGGTTTTCAGGCTGGACACATCGGCGTCCACCGGGCGCTGCATCAGCGCAGAAATCGCGGTGGGGACGATGATCACGAAGCTGACCTTGTAGCGTTCGATCAGCTTCCAGAAGTTGTCGAACACGCCTTCGCCGCGGTAGCCCTGCGGTGTCGGGAAAACAACATGGGTGCCCGCCGTGATCGCCGAGAGCATCACCGGGTAGGCCGCGAAGACGTGGAACATCGGCAGCGGCGCGATCATCGTGTCTTTCTCGTCAAACAGCAGACGATCGCCAAGCCAGCCGTTGTACATCATGCCGGAATACTTGTGCTGCGCCACTTTCGGCATGCCGGTGGTGCCACCGGTGTGGA
This sequence comes from Pseudoruegeria sp. SHC-113, assembly GCF_025376885.1. Classification (NCBI taxonomy): domain Bacteria; kingdom Pseudomonadati; phylum Pseudomonadota; class Alphaproteobacteria; order Rhodobacterales; family Roseobacteraceae; genus Pseudoruegeria; species Pseudoruegeria sp. SHC-113. The sequence goes on along the minus strand of NZ_JAHUBR010000003.1, from coordinate 3,087 downwards.
AATAGGCGGCCACGCGATCCTCGGTGGAATCCTCGAAATCCAACGCGTCGGCGCGGTGCTTGGACATCGCCTTGTTGAAATCCAGCACCTGCGCCTGATGGCTCACCGGATTCTTGGGGCGGATCAGCGGCACGATCCAGCTTTTCGGCGGCGTCAGGTAGCGCAGCAGATCCACTTCCAGAACGGTTTTCACGTTCGGCGCCAGCGCCACGGCTTCAGCCGCCTTCTGCGCCACGTCAGAGCGCGGGAAGGCCCGCAGCGTCACCAGAACCTTCGCGCCGGTTTCGCGCAGGATCGCGCCGATCTGCTCGGGCTCCAGCAGCGGGTTGATCGGGTTCACGATCCCAGCCACGGAGCCCCCGATGAAGGAGATCACGGTTTCATTGGCGTTGGGCAGCAGGTAGGCCACCACGTCATTCTCGCCGACGCCAAGGCTGCGGAAGAGGTTGGCCGACTGCGTGACCTTGCCCTTGAGCTCCGCCCAGGAGAGCGTTTCGGCCTTATCTTTCGGGCCGGAGGTGATCTGGAAAGTGATGGCCGGACGGTTCGGGAACTTGCCCGCCGTTTCCGAAAGCAGGCCATAGAGCGTGGTGGGCACATTGCGCTCCTCCCACGGGCGCTCTGCCTCCATCGCCTTTACATCTGCTGCCGTCGCGAATTGCCGCGCTTGTTGCGCCATCGTGAAACCCTCCCCTTGGCCGTCATTCACGCCATTCTTTAGCAGATAAATTGCAGGCTTGCCTTGCCCAGCACAAGGGGCAGCGCGGCCTCTACGCAACGTCACGAGGGGCCGCGCGGGCTTTGGCAGCCCTGCCGTCGGGTCAGGGGGGCGGCCGCATTTGGCCCTCAGGCCGCGTTGGCACCCTCGGTGAACTGCAGCCGGGCCAGCCGGGCATAGAGTCCCCCTTCCGCCACCAGCGAATCATGAGTGCCCTCGGCGACGATCCGGCCCTTGTCGAAGACGAGGATGCGGTCGGCCTTCTTCACGGTCGCCAGCCTGTGCGCCACCACCAGCGTGGTGCGCGTGGCGCTCATCACGTCCACCGCTGCCTGAACGGCACGTTCGCTTTCGGCGTCGAGCGCCGAAGTCGCTTCGTCCAGCAGCAGGATCGGCGCGTCGCGCAGGATGGCCCGCGCGATGGCGATCCGCTGCTTCTGGCCACCCGACAGCATCACACCGCGCTCACCCACCTGGCTTTCGTAGCCCTCGGGCAGTTCGGTCAGGAAGTCATGCGCCGCGGCGGCCTTTGCGGCGGCTTCCACCTCCGCATCAGTGGCATCCGGGCGGCCAAAGCGGATGTTCTCGCGTGCGGTCGTGCCAAAGATCACCGGGTCCTGCGGCACCAGCGCGATGTTCTGGCGGAAGTCAGCCCGCGCCATGCTTTTCACATCCACACCGTCGATGCACACGCTGCCAGACGTCGGATCATAGAAGCGCAGCAGGAGCTGCAGGATGGTGGATTTCCCGGCGCCGGAAGGGCCGACGAGGGCCACGGTTTCACCCGGCGCGATTGTCACTTCGATATCCTCCAGCGCCGCGACTCCCAGCCGGGAGGGGTAATGGAAGGTGACCGCATCAAAGGTAACTCCGCCTTTGCAGGGGCTCGGCACGGCCACAGGCGCGTCCGGGTCCAGCACGTCGTCAGGGGCGTTGAGCAGCTCCACCAGCCGTTCCGTGGCCCCGGCGGCGCGCTGCAGCTCGCTCCAGATCTCGGACAGCGCACCCACGGAGCCTGCAACCATCACCGCATAGATCACGAATTGCACCAGCGCGCCGACGGTCATCTCGCCCGCGCGCACATCCCGCGCGCCGATCCAGAGCACGCCAACGACGCCGGAGAAGATCAGAAAGATCACGATCACGGTCATCAGCGAGCGCGTGGTGATGCGCTTCACGGCGGAGCGATAGGCGCTCTCCGTCACGCTGCCGAACCCTGCGCGCGTGATGGCTTCGTGGGTGAAAGCCTGCACCGTCTGCACCGCGCCAAGCGCTTCGGAAGCGTTGCCTGAACTGGCCGCGATCAGATCCTGGTTTTCCCGGCTCAGGCCGCGCAGTCGCCGCCCCAGCACGATGATCGGCACGATCACGGCGGGCACGATCAGCAGCACGAGGCCGGTGAGCTTCAGGCTGGTAAACACCATCAGCACCATGCCACCCAGCAGGATCAACATGTTGCGCAGCGCCACCGAGACAGACGAGCCGATGACAGACTGGATCACGGTGGTGTCCGTCGTGATGCGGGAGAGCACCTCACCGGTCTGCAAAGTCTCGTAGAAGCGCGGGCTCAGGCCGATGACACGGTCGAACACCGCCTTGCGGATGTCGGCAACCACACGCTCGCCCAGCCGGGTGACCATGTAGTAGCGCAGCCCCGTCCCCAGCGCGAGCAGCGAGGCGATCAACAGCGCGGCGGCGAAATAGCTGTCCAGAAGCTGGGTTTCTCCGGTGGAGAAGGAATCCACCACGCGGCGCACGGCCAGCGGCAGCGCCAGCGAGACACAGGCCGTAAGTACAAGCGCAAGCCCGGCGAGCGCCACGTAAGCGCGATAGGGCAGAATAAATGGCCAGAGCCCCGCCAATGCGCTCACGCGCTTGGATTTTTCCCTGTCTTCGGGCCGGGTCTGATCTGTGCGCGCCATCGGTCTGCCTTGCGTCTTTTCCTGTGTTTCATCCGCAGTAAAGCCTGCAAACACGGGCGGCAAGGGCGCTTTCGTCGCGCCTGAGGCTGGATCTGGGGGCGGTCTGGAGCGGGTAGCGGGAATCGAACCCGCACCTTAAGCTTGGAAGGCTCTTATGATACCATTTCACCATACCCGCTCGGTGCGCCGGTGGTATGCCAAGGCATGAGGGGCGTCAAGAGCCGGGTTTTGCCCGGGCTGACCGGCTAGGTGTCCACCGGCTTCCCACTGCCCAAAACACGAAAAACCCCGCGGCAAGGCGGGGCGTTCGGTAGGTCTTGGTGAAGATCGTATTGAGAGTTTAAGGCTTTTTATTAGGTTTGGCGGTGACCTACTCTCCCACGTCTTAGGACGCAGTACCATCGGCGCGGCTGTGCTTAACTTCCGAGTTCGGGATGGGGTCGGGTG